>JAQCHR010000351.1 GCA_027619655.1 Pseudomonadota bacterium | reverse complement strand
TGTGTTGAAGCAAATGAGGAGACACAACATGTGGACTGAGATCACCCGCCCGAAGTTTGATCGTTCGAGCCTTCGTTACGCAAGCGACTTGACGGATAAGGAGTGGCGTTTGATTTCGCCATTATTGTCCCCGCCGCGTCGATTAGGCCGCCCGCGAACCACGGATTTGCGAGAAGTGGTGAATAGGATTTTTTATGTGGCGCGCACCGGTTGCCAATGGCGCATGGTGCCCCGGGAATTTCCGCCACGCAGTACGATCCAGCGATATTTTTACGCTTGGCGCTCGGATGGAACCTTGCACGTCATCAATCGCCAACTGGTGATGTCGATGCGGGAAACCTCTGGGCGCACGACCAGCCCGACCGCCGGGGTGATCGACAGCCAGACGGTGAAAACCACGGAAAGCGGCGGTGTTCGGGGCTATGACGCGGGAAAGAAGGTCAAAGGGCGCAAGCGTCATATCGTGACCGACACAGGCGGCTTTCTGGTCGCCGTCATGGTTCACGCCGCCGATATCCAGGATCGCGACGGCGCGCCCGCGCTGTTGGCGTCGATACGCCACGCCTTTCCCCGGTTGCGCCATGTTTTCGCCGATGGTGGTTACGCGGGACCGAAGTTGCGCGACGCGCTGGCCAAACTTGGGAAGTGGACCGTGCAGATCGTCAAGCGCTCCAACGCCGCCAAGGGGTTCGTATTGTTGCCCCGCCGCTGGGTGGTTGAGCGCACCTTCGATTGGCTCGGTCGTAACCGCCGTCTCGCCAAAGATTTCGAGGAAACCATCGAAAGCGCGGAGGCATGGCTCCTGATCGCCAGCATTCAACTGCTCGCCCGACGATTGGCAAGAGCATGAAAACATGCATATCATTTCGAGTCAGACTCTTATCGTTCCCGAAAGGCCTCGTTGCGCAGCTTGAGAACCGGTTTAATGAAGTAATTCAACACGGAACGGGTTCCGGTATGGATATCTACAGTCGCCTGCATACCTGGCGTTATGGGAAGTAATCCCTGTTCGTTTCCGAGATACGTTTTTTCGGTACGGACAACGACCTGATAATAGGGCGCGCCGTCGGGGTCGAGATTCGTGCTGGCGCCGATTCGGTCGACAACGCCATCGAGACTGCCGTACCGCACGAAATCATACGTCGAAATCTTGACCACCGCGCGCTGGCCTTCCTGAACATAGCCGCGATCGACAGGGTTCAGACGGGCCTCGACCACGAGACGGTCGCTCAGCGGCACGATCTCCATTATCTGCTCGCCCGGGCGCACGACGCCACCAATGGTATGATACCGCATGTTCTTGACGATTCCGTCGATCGGGCTGCGGATGACGGTCCGCAGGAACTGGTCCGACGCCTCGTTCAGCAGCGCATCGACACGCGCGATCTGGAGTTCCACACCGGCCAGGCTTTCGATGGAAACCCGAGCGGCCTTTTCCTTTTCCTCGTCATATCGCGCCTTCGCTTCGGACAGCGACGACATGGCGAGGGGAATCGACTGTTTCAGGACTTCCGCCTCACCGGCCAGTTTTTCGACCTCGCCTTCCACCTGAAGGTGCTCCATGCGCGGCGTCAGGCCTTCCGCCAGCAGGCTCTTCGACATGCGCAGCCGTTCCCGGGAAAATGCCAGGTCGTTATTGACGGACCGGCGTTGCGCCTCCAGTTGCTTGATTTCGAGATCGCGTTGCGTAATCTGCTTTTCAAGCACGGAAAGTGTTGAACCGATTTCGCGCTGCCATGACTCATAGGACCGGATTTCTGCGCGCACCAGTTCCGGCCGGCGGGCCGCTTCCTGGGTCGGAAAGGTCACATCCTTCCCTGCAATCTGCGCTTCCAGCCGTGCCTTGCGCAGCACCAGTCCGTCGCGCTGAACCACGAGTTCGTTCCGGTTGGTGCCGGCCCCCGCAAGGTCCAACTGCACCAGAACCTGGCCGGTATGAACGCGCGCGCCATCCTCTACCTCCAGGCTCTCGACGATTCCCCCTTCAAAATGCTGGATGACCTTCATCTGGCCTTGCGGGACGACCTCGCCCATCGCGACCGACACCTCGTCAAGATGCGCGAATGCCGACCATCCCAGCAGGCTGGCGAGCAACCCGCAGATCAGCAAGGCCGTAACACGCAGCGACGGCGTGCGACGGCTTGCAACCAGGCTGTCCAGGCGGTTCATGCCGGCTTCCTTTCCTGGGTCGACGGTCCGCCGGACAGGGGTTTGGGCCCGAGCTGCAGCTTGGCCAGCACCTGCCCCGCGGGACCTGCCATCGAAACCCGCCCCTTGTCGAGGACCAGGATCGAGTTGCATGCCGCCAGCAATACGGGACTGTGCGTCACAACCAGAACCGTTGCGGATTTCGCGTATTCGCGCAGCGTCTCGGCCAATCCCTGCTCCGCATCCCGGTCGAGATTGCTGGACGGTTCATCGAGGATCAGCACGGGCGGCAGGTTCATGAAGGCGCGGGCAATCGCGATGCGCTGCTGCTGTCCGGCGGAAAGGCCGCGGCCGCCCTCGGCGAGGCTGGTTGCATATCCGTCGGGCAGGTCGACGATATAGCTGTGCGCCTGTGCGCGTTCCGCGGCGGCAACGATGTCCGCATCATCCGCATCCGCATGGGCAATGGCGATATTGTCGCGAATGCTGCCCGCAAACAGGGTGCATTCCTGCGGCAGATAGCCGATGAATCCCACCAGTTGCCGTTGCGTGAACTGGGCAATATCCGCGTCGTCCAGCAGCACACGGCCCGAAGACGGCGGATATATGCCGCGAATCAGTTTCAGCAACGTGCTTTTGCCGCATCCATTGGCCCCGATGATGCCATGCAGCCCGCCAGGGCCGATCTTGCCGTCAATGCCATCTATCGCCGGATGCGCATTCGCCGTGTAACTGAAGTTCAGCTTCTCCAGCGTGATGGCGCCGTTCGGACGCGCCATCTTGATCCCCTCCTCCTGCCGGTCGGACGGCATCGCGAAGACCTCGTCCAGGCGTTGCGAGGATTCACGAAACTGCATCAGCATCCGCCACTGGGACACCAGCTGGCTCATCGGCCCGACCATCCGCGCGCTGAGCATGTTCGCGGCAATCAGCGACCCGATCGTCATCTGCTGCTCGAGAATCGCCAGCGCGCCGACCGTTGTCACGACAACCGTCGTACTCATGGTCATGATATAGCCGAGGTTATGATAGCCATCCCCCGCCTCGCCGCGCTGCAGCGACGATTCGATGGCATGGGCGTGCCGGTCCTCCCAGCGCGGTCGAACCGCCTCTCCGAGGGCGAGCGACTTGACCGTGCCGCGGCCGGCGATGAGTTCGTTCAGCAGTCCTTCGCGGCTGAGCCCCGCGTTGCGTTCCGCCATGGAGGAGTGCTGCATCACCTTCCCCGACCGCCAGGCCAGCAGCATGAACAGGGGAATGAAGACCAGCAGGACCCAGGCCACCGGCGGCGCGATCATCAGGATCACGAAGAAGAACAGAACCGCGAAGGGCAGATCGAGCACCAGCGTTGCCGAGGGTCCCGACACCATGTTGCGCACGGCATCGACGTCGCGAAAGACGGATTGCCAGAACGTGGCCGGACGCGATTCGAGAACCCGCAACGGCAGCGAAATCACCTTGCCGTAGAGTGCCCGACCGACCGACGCATCGAGGCGCAGCGCCACCCCCTGGAATATGCGGCTGCGCGCCTGCCGCAGGACATAATCGAAGCCAACGATCAGCCCCATGCCGATGACCAGTCCCTGCAGGGTCGTCATTCCGCCCTGGAACACCACCCTGTCATAGACCTGAAGAACAAAAACCGGGATGGAAAGCACCAGCAGATTGACAAAACACGAGATAAGCACAAGGTCGCGAAGCGCGGCGCGGGACTCATGCAGCGCCGACCTTAACCAGTGTTTGTCTTCGTTATCAGCCAATTGTCGTCTCCACGGCCCAGTAATGCCTCCGTCAAGATTTATTTATGGTTAAGGCTATTATAATAAAAAATAAATTTATTTTTTCCCTGCCCTAATTGGGGGATGCAATTAGCGCTGTTTTCATGTTTATTTGATCATGTATGAACAGGTCCAAGCCATTTTCGAAACTGGGTCGCATGATTTGTCGGGAGAATAGCGCATGGCGCGGATAACGCCAGCGGCAGAAACCGCATTGAGCGGACAGCAAAGCGGTGCGGGCGACAGCCCCTTGCCTGTTGCGGCAATGGTCGTCGAAGCGTCCGCCGACGCACCGGTGATGCTGCCCAGCGGGCAGTTCGCCAGCGATGCGGCGTACCGGCAGCAGGGCGACGACCTTGTCCTGACCACA
>JAQCHR010000350.1 GCA_027619655.1 Pseudomonadota bacterium | reverse complement strand
CGGCCATCCACATATGCGTACCGGGCCAAATCGTCCTCCGTCCTTACTGTAAAATTCAAGAAACGCCGGGGCGTCCGCCGATGGCTCCAGTCTAAAAGAACTCCAGCTGAACGGAAAACAGTCGTTCGGCGCCCTTCACCGATTTCGAGGCGGCCAGAAGAATAACGATATCGTCGGTCCGGATAACCGTATCCGCACGCGGCGTGATCACCGCATCATCGCGCACGATTGCCCCGACGATGACATTCGGCGGAAACTTCACCTCGCTGAGCGCATTTCCGACCAGCGGCGAGGTTTCCAGCGCTTCGGCCTCGATAATTTCCGCAAACCCGTCGACCAGCGAGTGCACCGAACGGATTCTGCCACGGCGAATATGCTGCAGGATGGTCGAAACGGTGATCGCGCGTGGACTTACCGCCACATCGATCCCCAGAGTCGTGATGAGCGGCGCATAGGCCGTGCTGTTGATCAGCGTCACCGCGCGCTCGACGCCGTACCGCTTGGCCAGCAGCGAGGCGAGAATATTCGTCTCGTCATCGTTGGTGACGGCGATGACGGTATCGGCGGAGGCGACCCCCGCTTCGTCGAGGATGACGGAATCGAGCGCATCCCCCAGAATGACGTTTGTCGCCGGTAGGGCTTCGGCAACGAAACGGGCGCGTTCGCGGCTCAGCTCAATCAGGCGCGCCGTGATCCCATCCTGTTTTTCGATTTCCTGCGCCAGGTTCAGCCCGATATTGCCGCCGCCGATGATTATGATCCGGTGCGCCTCTTCTTCCTCATGGCCGAATGCGGACAGCGCCCGGGGCACATGGGTTGAATCCGCGATGAAATAGACTTCGTCCCCCGCAACCATGTGATCGGTGGCCTTGGGAATGAAGGGCGATCCGTTGCGGTTGATGCAAACGACGGTGATGCCCAGGTCGGGAAACAGTTCGGTCAGTTGTCGCAGCGGCGTATTGATAATCGGGCAGGATTCCGCGCATCGCACCCCGATAGCCTGCACCTTGCCCTCGGCCAGCGGGATCATGTCGATCGTTCCCGGCACCACCAGTCGTCGCCGGATCGCGCGCGCTACCTCAACTTCCGGCGAAATGATCACGTCGATGGGCATATTCTCGCGACTGAACAGGTCGGCCCAGACGGGGTTGAGATAGCTTTGGTGCCGGACACGCGCGATCTTGGTCGGCACATTGAAAAGCGAATGCGCCACCTGGCAGGCGACCATGTTCACTTCATCGGCAAATGTGACGGCGATCAGCATATCGGCTTCCGACGCGCCCGCCCGCTCCAGCACATCGGGATGCGACGCATGCCCGACGAACGCCTGAACATCGAGCGAATCGTTGATCTTGCCGATCAGCTCCGCGGATTGATCGATAACCGTCACATCATTGTTTTCCTGTGACAGGTATCCGGCAATGCTGAACCCGACCTGACCTGCGCCGCAAATGATGACCTTCATTTATTCTACCTTGGATTCTGCTTCGGCATTGCCCCGTTGCGGCCGGTTCTGTACGCCCAGCAATTTAAGCTTTCTGTGCAGCGCGGCCCGGTCCATGCCGACGAACTCGGCCGTCTTGCTAATATTCCCGCTGAAGCGGGTCAAATGAAAATCAAGATATTTACGCTCAAACGATTCGCGCGCATCGCGTAACGGCTGATTCATCGCATCCATGACCGAGTCGCCGCGGATGATATCCGACTCGCCGAGCCCGATGGCCCTCGCAACCGCGTCCGACCGGACCGGCACGCCCGCATCGGCATGCAGGAGCAACCGTTCCAGCACGTTGATCAATTCCCAGACATTGCCCGGCCAGTCATAGGCCTGCAGCGCCGCCAGCGCATCGGACGCAAGACGGCAGGGGGAATGTCCCTTGGCACGGCACAGACGCTCCATCAGATGTGTCGCAAGTTCGGGAATATCCTGCCGGCGGTCGGCCAGGGCCGGTACGGCAATCGGCACCACGTTCAGCCGGTAATATAAATCCTCCCGGAATCGCCCGGCCTGGATTTCCGCCTGAACATCCCGATTCGTGGTCGCCAGCACCCGGACGTCGATTTCAACCTCGTTTTGCCCACCCAGCCGTTCGAAAATCTTGCGGTGCAGGACCCGAGTGATCTTTCCCTGTGTCTCAAGCGGCATATCCGCCACTTCATCAAGCAGCAATGTGCCCTTATGCGCCGCCTCCAGAACGCCGATCTTGCGCGGTTCCCCGCCCTGCGCCTCTGTCCCGAAAAGCGCGGATTCCAAACCTTCCGGCTCAAGGCCGGCGCAATTGAGGACGATGAAGCGACCGGCCTTCCGGGCGGAAAGACGATGTACGATCCGCGCGACGACGCCCTTCCCCACCCCCGCCGGCCCCGTAAACAGAACCCGGCTGTCCGTCGGCGCAACCCGCTCTATTGCCTGGCGTAATTGCACAATGGCCGGCGATTCGCCGATCAGTTCATTAACGCGGTCGATCGCATGCGCGTGCAGCTCGGAATTCTCCTGGCGCAACCGGGCTTCCTCGACCGCCCGGCCAATCGTGTGCAGCAGAACGTCGGTCTTGAAGGGCTTTTCGATAAAGTCATATGCGCCCATCTTCGTTGCCGAGACCGCCATATCGAACGTGCCGTGGCCGCTGATCATGATAATCTGCTGCGACGGGTAATCCTTGCGGATCATTTCCAGCATCTGCAGGCCGTCATGGGCACTTGCGCGCAACCAGACATCAAGAATGATCAGGCTCGGCTGCCGTGCGGCGATTGCCGCAAAGGCCTCGGCACTGCTCGCCGCCTGTCGCGTGTCGTAACCTTCATCGTCCAGAATGCCGGCGATCAACTCACGGATGTCATCCTCATCATCGACAATCAGAATGTCATGCGCCATGTCGTCTCGCCTGCTCCGTCTCAAAAGCTGCGGGATGCCCCGGTGCCGGAACGCTTTCCGGAAACACGATCCGCACGCGGGCGCCGCCATCGGATGAATCCTCCAGCATCAGCTGGCCCTGGTGATCTTCCATGATCTTCCGGACAATAGCCAGTCCGAGCCCGGTTCCCTTGGCACGGGATGTCACATAGGGTTCCATCAGGCTTTCCCGCCCTTCTGCCGGCAATCCCTTTCCGTTGTCAGCCACCGAAATTTCAACAACACCGTCGTATTGCGATACAGATACCACGATATGTCCCGGCGGCGGGTTCTCAATCGTCCTGCCTTCTATGGCTTCAGCCGCATTCAGCAGCAGGTTGGTGATGGCCTGGCTGACCTGGCGACCGTCACATTCCGCAAAGACAAGATTCTCCGGCAGGTTTTCATCATAGGTTATATGCGGATGGGAGTTTCGATGCAGGAATACGCCCTGCCGGCAAAGGTCGTTGATATTCTCGCGCCGGAATACCGGCGCCGGCATCCGGGCGAAATTTGAAAACTCATCGACCATTCGGCCGATTGTTTCCACCTGCCGGACGATCGTATCGATGCAGGTTTGAAATGTTCCGGAATCATCGTCAATCTGCTTCAGGTACCGTCTGGCGAGCCGTTCCGCGGAAAGCTGGATCGGCGTCAACGGGTTCTTTATTTCATGCGCGATCCGCCGCGCGACATCCGCCCAGGCCGCCTTGCGCTGCGCCGACAGCAAATCGGAGATGTCGTCGAACGTGACGACGAAACCGGCCGTCACGTTCTCCGTCTGAACCGCGCCCAGACGCACCAGCAATGTCCGCTGATCGGCGCCATGCTTGACCACGACCTGCTGTTCGACCGGATTTGCGCCGGTCCTGCTGCGGGCCTCTGTAAACAGCGTGCGAAATTCCGGCACCACTTCGCCCAGTGGCTCGCCCCGCATCTGCTCCAGTTCCAGCCCCAGCAGTTGCGACGCCGAACTGTTTGGCAGGGTAATGCGACCGTTGCCGTCTATGCCGATCACGCCGGCGGATACGCCGGAAAGGACGGTTTCCGTGAAGATACGGCGCGCATCGATCTGCTGGTTCGCTTCGATCAGTTCCCGCCGGCTGCTATCGAGGTCACTCGTCATGCGGTTGAACGCCCGGCCCAGCGTATCGATTTCATCATTTTCGGACCCGGCAACCGGGACACGCGCGGACATATCGCCCGCCCGGACCTTTTCCGTGGCGGAAATCAGGGCGCTGACCGGTCCGGAAAGACTGGTGGCAACGTTGAGCCCAACCCATACCGCCGCCAGCAGCAACAGAAGGGCGATCATGGCGAAAACAAGGGCAAAGGATATCTGAAGGTCCGCCCGCCGCAACTCAAGGCTTTCGAACTGATCGACCGCCCCCCGCGTCAATTCG
>JAQCHR010000349.1 GCA_027619655.1 Pseudomonadota bacterium | reverse complement strand
ATATATAGATTAATTAAAACGAAACTATTTTCGAAATATTAAAAATTAATTTGTATAAAAATTTATCTAAAAGCAATTTAATCTTTTCTAAAAATTAAAACAAGTGATGTCCATCACACCTGCCGCGAATTCGCATGGCATCGGCCGCGCCGTTTTCTCCGGACAAGAAAAAACCGGCTGCCCCTCACAGGGACAGCCGGTTTTCGGTGCAGATTTCGACCTGATTACGCCGGTTGCGCCAGGGACCGGGATGAAATCAGTCGTCCCAGACCTTCTCCGGCACGGGCAGCCCTTTCAGGTCGGCCTCGCTGAGCGGCCGGTCCGGCATGACATTCCGGGTTTCCAGCACCATCCGGATCTGCCGGACATGCTGCGCGGTATGCCATGTCGTGCGTTCCAGCACCTCATGCATCCGGGGTTCGCCGTAATAGGTCTTCATCCGGCGCTGGCAATCCCTGTCCGGGGTATTTGCCCACCAATCGGCGATCCGGGCCCGCACCGTATCGCCGTAATCGGCAATGGCGTCGAAGGACTGGATATCGTCGGTTGGCGGCACCACGGTAAGGGCCGCCGTCAGTTCCACGCCATCCACGGCTTCGAGGAAGGCTTCGGAAATGCGGAACACATGGTGCGTCAGAACCCGCAGGGTGCGGTCCCGGTTCGGCAGCTTGTCGCCAAGCGATTCGATCGGGATCTGCCGGATCAGCCGCGATGCCGTTGCCAGCACAAGGTCAAGCCGCGCCGCCAGTTGTGCCGGAGACAGCGCCGGCGATACATCGACGTCGAGTTTCAGAAACGCGACGACGTCGCTCAATTGCTGCGCGAATGTGAATTCGTCGCCGCGCGACACGACCGGAATTGTCCGGGCGCCAAGGCGCCGCAATTCAGCCAAGCCTTCAGGATCCGCCGCAATATTGACGGAAACGTATTCTACATTGTTGGACGAAAGAAACTCTTTCGTTTTAAGACAGCTTGTTCACCCAGGCTGCCAGAAGACCTTAACAGGTGCATTCATGGCTGTTCTCCCTCAGGACAGGTTACGGGGCGCCGCAACCGCGGCGAGCGACTGCCATTGTGTTTAATTCATTGCAGGCCATGCGGGAAGAATAATCTGGCACGGCCGGTCGTCGGTTAGCGGTCGCGCAGCCAGGACCAGCCAAAATACAGCACGGAAGTGATCATGATGGCGAGGCCGATCAGCGACGGCTGATAGGGCATGCCGCGCGACAGGCTGACGATGTAGTCGATGGCCAGCGCGATAATGAAGGCGGCAATGTAGATCCTGCGCTTTTCGCGGCCGGAGCGTTCGCCGCCGCCATCTCCCTGGCTCATGGATACCTGTCCCCCGTCATGACATTCCGCAACCAGATGCAATCATGCCGCAGGAATAGCGCAAAAGAAACGGCGGCTGGAAGGGACAGCCGCCGTTTATGTGCAATATCGGTCCGTGCAATATGAGTCTTGGTACTTAAATACGCGGCCCGGAATTGCCCCGGCTGAAATACGCCAAGGCGATCAAGGCCCGTGCCGCGTGAAGGGATAATGCGGAATATCGCGCTGGTGAACGTCACCCGTTTGGGGGTCAAATGCGAAATACTGCATTTATTTAGAATGCCGTCGAAATGCGCGCGGCGGCGAATGCCTACCAGGCGAGCCCGTAACCGGCGCGGCGCGGGTCGGCGCCAGCCTGCAGCATGCCGGATGCCGTATCGTTCACGATGCAGCACATGCCCCCGGCCTTCCAGGTTTTCTCCGGCCACCAGGCGATATTGTGGCCATAGGATGCGAGCGTATCGGCGGTGCCTTCCGGAATCCGCGCTTCCAGGTCAAGCCGCCCGGGGAAATAGTCATGCGGCTCGAAGGAGGACGGATAGCTGTAGCTGGCGAAGCGCGGCGCTTCGATGGCGTTCTGGATATCCATGCCGAAGGTCACGACGTTCAGGAAGGTCTGCACCATCGCCTGGGTCTGCACATCGCCGCCCGGCGTGCCGAAGGCCATGAAGGGCTTGCCGTCGCGCATGGCGAGGGCGGGGTTCGGCGTCAGGCGCGGCCGTTTGCCCGGCGCGACCGATGACGGATGCGACGGGTCGGCCCAGGATTGCGAGCCGCGCGAGGACGGCACCAGCCCGGTCCCCGGGATGACGGGCGACTGGCGCGAGGTATCGCTGGGCGTGGCGGAAAACGCGTTGCCCATGCTGTCCATGGCGCAGCAGTAAGACGTATCGGCCGGCACCGCATGCGGCTCCGCCGGCGACGGCACAAAGCTGTTCTTCTTCGCGATCTGCGCCAGCAGCGCCCGCGGATCGCCCGCCCGCGGCATTTCCGGCCAGGCGACGCCGTCGCGGATCAACTCGCGGCGCAGGTCCGTATAGGCGTCGGACAGCAGTTCGGTGAGCGGCACATCGATGAATGCCGGGTCGCCGTAATACGCCTCGCGGTCGGCAAAGGCCAGCTTCAGCGCCTCGGCGATGTGATGGATATAGTCGGCGCTGTTGTGCCCCATGGATTTGAGGTCGATGCCGCGCAGCAGGTTCAGCGTCTGCGCCAGCGCCGGGCCCTGCGACCAGGGACCGCAGCAATGCACGTCGATCCCGGCAAATTCCGCCCGCACGGTGGGTTCGAAGCGGACCCGGTATTCGTCCAGATCCGCCATGGTCATCAGCCCGCCATTTTCGCGGTGGTAATCGGCAATCGTCCGGGCGATGTCGCCGCGATAAAAGGCGTCATAGGCGGCCCGGATGCCGGCTTCGCGCCCCTCGCCCGCTTTCGCGGCTTCCTGGTCCGCCATGTATTGCAGCGTCTTCGCAAGGTCCGCCTGCACGAAACGCTCTCCCGGCAGCGGCGGCCGCCCGTTGGGCAGGTAGATCGCTTCGTTGTCGGGCCAGCGCCGGAGCTTGGCTTCGCTGCTGGCGATCGATTCGGCGAACAGCGGATACATGGCGAATCCGTCGCGGGCGAAGCGGATCGCTGCCGCCGCCACCGCGCCGAAGGACATGGTGCCGAAGCGCTCCAGCGCGGTCAGCCAGGCCGCCGGCGCGGCGGGAATGACGGTACGCAGCAGGGTTTCGGGGATCCTGCCGCCATGGAACTTCTGGAAGAAATCCGGCGTCACCGCCTTTGGCCAGGTGCCCAGGCCGTCGATGCAGACCATTTCCTGCCGGTCGGCGAGCCAGATGATTGTCGGGGCGACCCCGGCGACGCCGACGATATCGCTGTGCACGACGCCCAGCGCGATCCCCGCCGCCACGCGGGCATCGATGGCGTTGCCGCCATGGTTCAGGATTTCAAAGCCGGCCTCGGCCGCCAGGTAATGTCCGGCTGCCACCGCATGCCGCGTGCCGGCGACAACCGGGCGGTAGGCGTCGAAGTTGATCGTCATGTTTCGTCTCCCGAATGACTGAACCGTCGCAACCTTAACACCCTGTCCGGGCGTGTTTACGCATTTTTAACGATCCCGGCCGTATCGTTTCTGCTGAACATTCCTTTGATAAGGCAAAAACCATGTCGTGGCGTTCTTCCCTGCCCGATCAGGGACGGGAAATTGTAGAAGACTGCACCCGCAAAATGGAAGGGCGGAATTGGCGCCAGCGCCGGGATGTCCTTGAGGAAGCGCTTGAGCGCACCTATCAGGCGCAGAGCGGCAATGCCGGTGTTCTTGATGCAGCCTCGCGGCAGCAATCCGCCAGCATCATGGTCGCTGCCGTTCTGGAGAAGCTCGACGCCACGGATATTGTCGATGGCGACCAGGCGCAGCTCTTCGCGATGAGCGCCGATGCCGGGCACCAGGTCGCCGCCTGCGACTGGTTCATCCACCGCAGCATGGCGCTGCCCGCACCCGGAACCCCCGAAACCCTGCACTGACCCGTTCAGGCGTCGCAGACCGCAATCCGCCGGCCTGACAGCATATCCTTGTATTTCTCGCGGGTTTCCGCCAGGCGCGCCGAGGCGTTATGCGCCGCAAAGGCCGCGTCGTCGGCATAGCATTCATACAGGAACAACTTGCCCGGCATGTCGCGCGGCGTGAGCAGCTCGAAGGCGACACAGCCCGCCTCCTCCGCCAGCGTGGCGCGGGCATGCCCCTGCATCAGGGTCTTGAAGGCCTGCATGTGTTCCGGTTTCACGTCATATTCGACGACCAGCGCGATCCTGCCCATAACGGCTCCTTGTGGTGATGTCGGGTTCACCCGCATTCTAGACCGCCTGCGACGCAGGGCAATCGGGTGAAGGAAGACATTTCGCGATCTGGCCGGTTTGGAGGGCAGTTTCCATTTTTGCGAAGCGAAAATGGCAAGGCCAAGCGGCCG
>JAQCHR010000348.1 GCA_027619655.1 Pseudomonadota bacterium | reverse complement strand
CCCCGCCGAATGCAGAAATTACCTCTTCAACGCAGGATATGGATCAATCTGATGTCATCAGACTCTAAGGTTGCTGTCGCGATGGTGTTCGCCCATGCAGGCCGCCCACCACCCGGCAAGCGCGCTTAACAGGAAGGTCGCGGCGGTCAGGAATGTGACGGTGACGCCGATTTTCCGGCCTTTTTCAATGGCGGCCCGGGCTTCTGTAAGTTGCACGGTGAGGAAACCATCGACGCGGGTCCTGGCTTCCTCTGCCGATAGCCCTGTTAAACGCGCGATCGTCTGCGCGATATAGGTGCTATCCACGTCGGATAAAGTGCCGGACCTGCCGCCTGCGGCGATGATCCGGCGGACTTCCGCACGTTCGGTTTCGCTTTGTTGCGGGGCAGAGGTGACATCGTCGCTCAGCGGTGCGGTCCGGAACAGCCTGTCCGTAACGTAGTCCAGGCCTTTATCGTCCAGAACACTTTCGGCAACACGGGTGGTGGACGCCGCGACGCCGGACACGGTCTTGACCCCGCCGGCGGCGAGTCCGAGCGCCAGCGCCGCCCCAACCAATGCGCTCACCGCCCAGACCAGCAGGCCATGCACGCCGTCACGGACTTCAACTTCATGATCCGTTGCATCGTTGACGCGGCGGCGCAGGCGACCGGCTATGTATCCTCCGGCCATGACGCTGGAAACTTGCGTCCAAATAAACCAGATTGCCGCGGCAATCAGGAACCAGGTCGCCGACATGCCTTCGTTCCAGGGCGTGCTGGTCATGGTCAGTCCGATGCCCGACGCGAAGGTGAAAAAGAGGAATGTCAGTGCCCAGGCGACGACGGCGCCGCCCAGGACAGCCGGCCAGTCGATGTAATGCTGCTGCGCCGCACTGGTGGCCGGGCTGCTGGTGACGATGGCTGCCTCGCCATGCCCTTCGATAATCTGTGCCATGATCTCGTCCTTACCGAGTGCCGAAAAAGGACAATAGCGCCATGATCACGACAACCAGTCCGACGAGGTAGATAATTCCGCCCATGATAATTCTCCCGAAAATGCGTTGAGCACAGAAAACGCATGCACGGGAAAAGAGTTCCCTGAATTCGATGCTCAGGAATACCGGGTGGCAGTTGTCGGTTACCGCCCCCTGAAATCCGGCTTCCGCTTTTCCTGGAACGCCGTCACTGCTTCCTGGTGATCCGGGCCGATATTGGTCAGGGCTTCATAGGCCAGCGAGGCATCCATCATCGAATGGGCGAGCTGCCGCAGCGGGATATTCATGCTGGTCTTGGTCCATTTGATCGCCTTGTTCGATCCGCGCGCCAGTTTTTCCGCCAGCGTATTCACTTTCGCGTCCAGTTGGTCGCGCGGCACCGCGTGGTTGATCAACCCGATGCGTTCGGCTTCCACCGCATCCAGCATATCGCCGGTCAGCAGGTATTCCTTTGCCTTGGCATAGCCGATCAACTGCGGCCAGATCACCGCGCCGCCATCTCCCGCGACGTAGCCCATCTTCACATGCGGGTCGCAGAAGCGGGCCGTGTCCACCGCGATCATGATGTCGCACATCAGCGCCAGCGTCGCGCCCCGCCCGATACAGTCGCCATTGATGCGCGCGATGACCGGCTTTTCGAGGTCGAGCAGCCCGAAAATCATCTGCTTCATTTCGAGATTCTTGCGGTTGAACAGTTCCGGGTCGTCGATGCGTTTCTGCATCATCGGGATGTCGCCGCCAGCGGAGAATGTTTCGCCCGCCCCGGTCAGGATAACCACGTCGGATTCGTGATCGACCTGGACCAGATACCAGACGCGCGACAGTTCCTCGTGCAGTTCGTAATGGATCGGATTCATCGGCGGGCGATTCAGGGTGATCGTCAGGATCCGGTCCCGCGGAAGCGTCTTCCGCCCGGTGCATGTTGAATAATCCATCATGTCCCCCCGCTGGATGTGCCGTCATCGACAGGACAGCACGGGAGGGACTGCAAGGGAATACCCCCTAGACCCGTCCCGCCCGCGCCAGCAGGGCATGCATCAGCACGTCGGTACCGGCGGCAAGGTCTTCGGGGCGGGCGTTTTCGCTCTCATTATGACTGATCCCGCCTTCGCAGGGCACGAAGATCATGTCGGAAGGGCATATCCGCGCCAGGTAGATCGCGTCGTGCCCCGCGCCGGAAAAGATATCCATATGGGGAATGCCGAGCGCCGTTGCCGCATCGCGGACGGCCTGGATGCAATCCGGATGAAAGGCAACCGCGTCGCGGTGCCCTTTCTGATGGACCGACAGGCCGAGCCCGCGCGCCGCCGCGATGCCCCCGCAGATTGCGATCATCCGGCTGCCGACCGCCTTGAGTGTTGCGGAAACGGGGTGGCGGCTGTCGATGGTGAAAACGACCTGGCCCGGAATGGTATTGCGCGAATTTGGCCGGACCCGGACATGCCCGACCGTGATCACCGGGTGCGGTTCAATGTCGAACGCGACATCCACGACCTTGTGGATCATCTCGGCGGCGCCATGCATCGCATCCCTGCGCAGGGTCATGGGCAGCGTGCCGGCATGGCCTTCCTCGCCGGTGACCGTTATTTCGTGGACGGCGCCAGCCTGCGCGCCCACGACAGCGCCGATCCGGATGCCGGCGTTCTCGAGGACCGGTCCCTGTTCGATATGGATTTCGAAGAAACTATCCACCGGATAGCCGCCAACCGGGTCGGGGCCGGCATAGCCGATCCGCTGCAGTTCCGATCCGACCGATGCCCCATCCGCATCGGTCAGGGCGAGTGTTTCCGCGACCGTCCGCCCGCCGATAAAGGCGCTGGAACCCAGACAGCCGTCACCGAAGCGTGCGCCTTCCTCATCGGTCCAACAGACAATATCGATGGGTTTTTCATGTCGAACGCCCGCATCGTTCAGGGCATTTACGATTTCCAGCCCGGCGAGAACGCCGAAAATGCCGTCAAAGCGCCCGCCCAACGGTTGCGTGTCCAGATGGCTGCCGGTCATGACGGGCGCGGCGCCGGGTAGGGTTCCGGCGCGGCGGGCGAAGATATTGCCGACGCCGTCTATCCGGATGTCGCATCCCGCCGCCTGCGCCCGGTTTACGAACAGGTCGCGCGCATTCTTGTCGTCGTCCGTGAGGGCAAGGCGCCCGACTCCGCCCTTCGCGGTTGCACCGAATACTGCCATCGCCGCATGGGCATCCCACAGGCGTTGTGTATCGCATCGCAGATTGTTCATGGATGGGCCCCGCCGGACCGGATGAGAACGGATGCGCTACAGCAATCCCGATCATCCGGTCTCTGTTCGTCGATAGGGCTAGGCTTCAGAAACAATAATTATCGCCGCAGGCCGTTCTCAAATATCCTGCCTTGCCCTATGTAGTTTGTCCCCCCAGCCGTAATTTCATCCCATGAATCCGTTTTTGCTGCAAAGCACAAATTCAGGATGGCGTTACAAAAGGATCCGAAAGCATCGGCCCGGGGCCGGGCGCTATACCTTCGGCTTGGCTTTCTCAGCGATATCCTCGGCAGCTTCAACGCCGTCCGCGAACATCTGCATGCTGGCCTTTACGAGTTCCGCGTTGTTTTCCTGGTAATCCTTGAGCGCCGTCTCGAACCAGTCTTTCTGCAGGCTCAGGATTTCCTCCGGCTGCTTGCACTGCGCGAGCGCCGACATGAAGCTCATATCGGCCTGCATCCGCGCCTGGCCGAATTCCATCATCCGGCTGGCCAGTGTCGTCGTATCATCGAGCAATTTGGTGTTGCCGCTACCGCTCAGATTCTGTGCCATGTCCAGCGGGTATTTGGGCATGCCATCCCAGAACTGGCGAACCGACTCGAGGAAATCGGTTCCGACGGCAGCGCCGGACTGGCCGCGAGGCGAATACTTTTTCTGCTTGCCATCAGTCGTCATGTTCACGCTCCCTGATTAAACCTGACAGGTCATTCGGGTCGACTACAAACGCTTGGGCATACTGCGCGATGACCCAGTCCCCGCGCGCCAACATGCCTGCCCGAAAATATCCGGGCGAATTTTCCGTAACAACCATACTCCGCAACTTATGACATAATTGTTATCATAATGTCACGATTTCGGACTGCATTGATGCAGATCAGGTGGCGGCGTTCAGCCCGCCATCTTCTCATGCAGCGGTTCCTGCTCCAGGTAGGTTTCCCGGTAGCGCGTCACGGCCATTTCATGCGCGGCGATGGCGTCGGCGTCCAGTTCCGCCTTGGGCGGCGAGAGGGGCTCGAGGTAGCCCCAGCGGTCCTCGCCGCGCACCAGCATGCCCGCGGTCCGGTACTTGCCGATCGGTTTCGCCCAGGCCGGCACGTA
>JAQCHR010000347.1 GCA_027619655.1 Pseudomonadota bacterium | reverse complement strand
AGCCCATCGCCGACATGGAATTGTACAAACAGCAATTGTCGGCGCGGCTCGACCCGCGGGTTTCGACACTGCAGCTCATCTTTGAAAAACTGCGCGCCAGTCCGCGCCGCACCGTTTTCGCCGAAGGCGAGGAAGATCGCATCATTCGTGCGGCGCAATCCTATCGCGACAGCGGCTATGGCACACCAATCCTCATCGGCCGGAACGAGGAAGTGAAGGAAAAGATCGCGGCGCTGGGCATCGAAAACAGTGACGGCCTTGAAATCCACAACGCGCGGCTGTCATCCAACAACAAGAAGTATACCGATTTTCTGTATGGCCGCCTGCAGCGCGAAGGAATGCTGTATCGCGACTGCCAGCGGCTGGTGAATCTGGACCGGAACGTTTTTGCCGCCTGCATGGTCGCCTGCGGCGATGCGGATGCCATGGTCACCGGGGCAACCCGGCCCTTCTCCGTCGCCTATGAAGACATCCGCAAGGTATTCGATGCAAAACCGGGTGAACGGATACTTGGTCTGCAGATCATGATCGCGCAGGACCGGACGGTGTTCATCGCCGATACCCGCGTTCATGAAGAACCGGATGCCGAGGCGCTGGCCGACATTGCCATAGAAAGCGCCGCCTATGCGCGTCGGGTCGGGCATACACCGCGCGTGGCCCTGTTGTCCTATTCGAACTTCGGGCAGCCGAAAACGGATAACGTCGCCCGCATTCGTGATGCCGTCGCGATCCTGGACGCGCGCGGGGTCGATTTCGAATATGACGGCGACATGGCGGCGGACACCGCGCTGAACTTCAAATTGATGCGCGAGCATTACCCGTTCTGCCGCCTGACCGGACCCGCGAACGTGTTGGTCATGCCGGCGCTGCACGGTGCCAATATCGCGGCCAAGCTGATGCAGGAAATCGGCGGCGGCTCGGTTGTCGGCCCCATCCTGCTCGGCGTGGAAAAGCCGGTGCAGATCGTCCAGATGGGCGCAACTGCGCATGACCTGGTGACAGCGGCGGCCCTGGCCGCGCACGCGACACTGGACTGAAAAACCGCCGGACGGGGACGCTTCTGCGGCAGTTCCCGTCCGGCCGCTACTCGATATCCCTGGCGGATTGCGGTTCGGGATAGCGCTGCATGATCCACCACAGCAGCAGCAGGCCCGGCGCCGCCGCCGCGGTGGTGAGCAGGAAATAGCCGATCCAGCCTGCCTGTTCCGCCGCCCAGCCGCCGCCCGACGCAAACAGGGTGCGCGCCGCCGCCATCATCGACGACAGCAGCGCGTATTGCGTGGCGGTATAGGCGCGGTTGCACAGGCTGGACAGATACGCGACGAACGCCGTCGTGCCCGCGCCGCCGGTCAGGTTTTCGACGCCGATCGTCACCGACAGCATCGGCAGCGAATAGCCGATGCAGGCCTGCGCGACGAAGACGAGGTTCGACGCGGCTTGCGCCAGCCCGGCCAGCAGCAGGGCGCGGGGGATTCCCAGCCGCGCCACCAGCACGCCGCCCAGCGCGGTGCCCGCCAGGGTCATCGCCAGGCCGAAACCCTTGGTCACGACGCCGATTTCCGCCAGTGAAAACCCGATGTCGAGGTAAAACGGCGTCGCCATCACGCCCAGCAGGGCGTCGCCGTATTTGTACAACGCCACGAACAGCAGCACCGCGACCCAGCCCGGGCGCGCCATGAATTCCCCGAAGGGCCGGATCACCGCACCATGAAACCAGGCGAGCGCGTCCCGAAGCGGGTCCCGGTTGATCGTATCCGCTGCCGCCGGATCCGCGTCGGACGGGGGAGCGTCCGGTTCGGGGTTGATCAATGTCGCCGCGATCCCGACCGCCATCAGCGCCGCCATCGCACAATAGGCCCAGCCCCAGCCCGCCAGCCCCGCGATAACCAGCGCCCCGCCGCCCGATACCAGCATGGCAACCCGGTAACCGAAGACCAGCATCGCCGCCCCGGCGCCGAGTTGTTTATCCGTCAGGATTTCCGTGCGGTAGGCGTCGATCACGATATCCTGGGTCGCCGACGCAAAGGCGACACAGACCGCGAAGATAACGGTCCAGCCGCCCGCGTTTTCCGGGTCGGTCATCGCGAGCGCGACAAGCGCTGCGATCAGCAGCAACTGGGAGGTCAGCATCCAGCCACGGCGTCGCCCGAACACCCGGCACAGGACCGGCACGGGCAGGCGGTCCACCAGCGGCGACCAGATGAATTTCAGTGCATAGGCGATCCCGACCAGGCTGACGAAGCCGATTTCCGTCAGGCTCGCGCCGGACTGGGTAAACCAGGCGGCCAGGGTCGCGCCGGTCAGCGCCAGCGGCAGCCCGCTGGAGAAGCCGAGGAAAAACAGCGATGCGACCCGTCTATCCCGATAGACGCCGGCCGCCGCGCCCCAGCTTGCCCGTGTCACTGGCGTCCCCGCGGTCAGCGGAGTTTCCGGCGCACCAGCTCCGCCAGGCTGACTTCCGGCCGCGCCCCGTAATGGCTGATGATCTCCGCCGCCGCGATGCTGCCCATGCGGCCGGCAACCGCAAGGCCGCGTTTCTTCGTATAGCCATACAGGAATCCGGCGGCGTACTGGTCGCCGGCGCCGGTTGAATCGATAATCGCGGTCGCGGGCTCGGCATCGATCACATGCACTTCGTCGCCGGAAATCACGACCGACCCTTTCTCGCTGCGGGTCAGGCAGGCGACTTCGCAATGGCCGCGGACCGCCTGCAGCGCGTCGTCGAACCTGGACACCTGATAGAGCGACAGGATTTCCGCCTCATTGGCGAAAAGGATATCGATATGATCCTCGACCAGCGCCCGGAATTCATCGCGGTGGCGCTCGACGCAGAAACTGTCCGATAGCGTAATGGCCACCTTGCGGCCCGCCGCATGCGCCAGTTCGGCGGCGCGGACGAAGGCCTTCTTCGCTTCGGGCGGATCGAACAGGTAGCCCTCCAGGTAGGTAACGGCGGACGCCTGGACCAGATCGGCATCGATATCGGCTTCGCCCAGCGCTGTCGCGGCGCCAAGGCAGGTGCACATGGTCCGCTGCGCATCCGGGGTTACCAGAACAAGGCAGCGCCCCGTCGGTGCGCCGGCCGTCGCGGCAGGCGTCGTGAACGATACGCCGATGGCGGTCATGTCATGCCGGAAAACCGTACCGAATACATCGTCATAGGTCTTGCCGATATAGGCGCCTTTGCCACCCAGTGAGGCGAACCCGGCCATGGTATTGGCGCAGGAGCCGCCGGAGCTTTCGACCGCCGGCCCCATCCGCGCATAGAGCTGCGTTGCACGATCCGGGTCGACCAGCATCATCCCGCCCTTGTCGAGGTGTTCTTTCGCCAGAAACGATTCGTCGGCCTGGGCGACGACATCGACAAGCGCGTTGCCGATGCCGAGAAGATCGTACTCCGTCATGAATGGATCCTTATGATGTTCGTCAATTTCGTTGTGCCGGGTGCCGGTTGCGAAGCCTGGCGCCGTTCCTCACATAACCCCTATGTACCACGGCGCACAATCAGGGTTGCCCAAATTATCACCAATAGCCCCGACGGGGGCGATCGCGGGTTGCACCCCGGCGCAGGGAAGGATATGAAATTTTCATGATTTTCAGGGGATTTGCATGAGCATTGTCGATTGTTTCATGAAAGCGGTGGCGCAGTTGCCGGACCCGCGGCTGCGGCGGGTCCTGCTGATCGGCGTTATCGGCTCGCTGGCCGTGTTCTTTGTGCTGTGGATGGTGCTGCTCTGGGCGATGAGCGCGGTGGCCTGGACCGATATATGGCTGCTTGGCACCGTGATCGAATGGCTGGGCAGCTTTGCGGAATGGATCGGCGGTTTCCTGTATTTCTCGTCGGTCCTGATTGCCACGTTCCTGCTGTTTCCCGCCGTCGTGACAGTCATCGTCGGGTTTTTCCTGGAAGATGTCGTCGGCGCGGTTGAATCGAAGCATTACCCGAACGAGCCGGCGCCGCGGCCGCAGCCGCTGGCAGAAATGCTGGCATCGACGCTGAAATTCGCACTGCTGGTGGTGGCGTTGAACCTGCTGTTCCTGCCGCTGTACCTGATCCTCTTCCTGATACCGCCGATGAACCTCGTGCTTTACTACCTGCTCAACGGCTACCTCGTTAGCCGGGAGTTTTACGAACTGGTTGCCTTCCGGCGCCTGGAACCGCGCGATGCGCGGCGGCTGCGCCGGGCCCATCGCGGGCGGCTGCTGTTCGCCGGCGTCCTGATCGTATTTGTCATGACCATTCCCATCGTCAATTTCGTGACGCCGGTCCTGGCGGCGGCCTTCATGGTGCATGTCTATCAAACCATGCCCTGCCGCAG
>JAQCHR010000346.1 GCA_027619655.1 Pseudomonadota bacterium | reverse complement strand
CAGGTCGCACAGACCGTGGGGCAGATCGCCGACCCCGAAAAACCGCTGGCGACGCCGAATTTTGTCGGCGACCTGTTTGGCGGCACGGAAAAGCGGACGGAAAACGGCCGTCTTATCAAAATTCTCTCAATCGCGCTTGTGCTGCTGGGCCTTGTCACCCTATGGCGCTATACGCCTCTCTCGGCGCTGACGGATGTCGAACAGATGGTCGACTGGATACGCCGGCTGGAGCGGAGTCTCTGGATGCCGGTAATCGTTCCCGCCGCGTTTGTCCTCGGTGGGCTCACAGTCTTTCCGGTCACGGTTCTGATCGCCGTTACCGGCATCATCTTCGACCCTGTCGCCGCCTTCGCCTATGCGCTGGGGGGCTCGTTGCTGAGCGCCGCCGTGACCTTCGTCCTCGGTGAGGCTATCGGACGCGGGCCGCTCCGCCCGTTTATCGGCCCCAGGGTCAATCGCATCAGCCGGTCGCTGGCCAGGCAGGGCATTGTCAGCGTCGCCGTTCTGCGGATGGTGCCGATTGCCCCCTTTACCGTCATCAATCTGGTGGCGGGTGCGAGCCACATCCGCATCACGGATTTCCTGATCGGCACGCTCCTCGGCATGGCGCCCGGGATCCTGGTGATCAGCCTGCTGGGGCGGCAGCTCGGCGAGGCCCTGAGCAACCCGTCGCCGATGGAAATGGTTTACCTGGGCGCGGGCGTTGCGGGATGGCTACTGCTGTCGCTGGCCCTGCAGCGCGTCGCCCGAACGCTGCGCGCCGGTACTAAAAATTCGCGGGATGACTGAGGACGACCGACACCTTCGCGTCGTAACCTGGAACATCCATGGCGGCGTGGGCACCGACCGGCGCCATGACATCCGCCGTATCGGCGCCGTGATCGGCGCACTCGCGCCGGACCTTGCGGCCTTTCAGGAAGTCGATTCGCGGCTTCCCTCGGCCGCCCCTTCCGGGTCTCGCGATATTCAGGCCTATCTGCGCGGCACGGTCGGCGATCACGACCATCGGGCGTGGGCGCTGACCGGCGCCGATGGCGTCTACGGGCAGATGCTGGCCAGCCGGTTCCCGCTCGCCGGTCGTATTGTTCACGACATCTCCGTCGCCGGTCGCGAGCCGCGGAAGGTGATGGAGGCCATTGTAATGCACCCAGCGGGAGCACTGCGGGTCCTCGCCACCCATCTGGGATTCAGACAGGCTGAACGCCGGCGTCAGATGACCTGGCTAAGGGAGATAATCAACAACGACACAAAGACGCCCTTTGTCCTGCTCGGCGATCTCAATGAATGGCGGCGGGGCCATATCGGACGCACCATCCTGACGCCAGCAGACGCCGCGACCCGACACCCCACTTTCCCGTCGCGCTTTCCGGTTCTGCCACTCGACCGTATTGCCTGCCGCCCGGGTGCGATGCTGGTCCGGTCCTGGGTTGCACGGGAGGCGCGGAAAGCGTCGGATCACCTGCCGCTGGCGGCGGAGTTGATCCTGCCGGCCTGAACGCGGCGATTTCAGGTAATTCCAACAACGGTCAAACTGGTCTAGTTTCCGTCCCCATGACGGGACAAAACAAAACCGGGCCTATTGAGGCGACGATCGCGGCGGCGGCGTTGTTTGCGCAGCGCGGCTGGGTGCCGGCGACCAGCGGCAATTTCTCCGTACGGACCGGCATGAACCGCATGGCGATTACCGCCTCGGGCCGCGACAAGGGCGCGCTGACAGCGGCGGATTTCATCGCGGTCGATATTACGGTCGAACTTGGGACGACGCCGCCGGGCGTCTCTGCCGAGGCACCGCTGCATGCCGCGCTTTACGCCCGCGACGGCGCGGTCGGGGCTGTGTTTCACGTTCACTCGCCGGCGGCGACGCTGGCCTCGCAAGCCCGGCTGGCGAACGGTCATATCGCGTTCGAAGGCTATGAGATGCTGAAGGCGCTGGCCGGCATCGCCACCCATGAGACGCGCGTCGCCCTGCCCGTCTTCGCCAACGATCAGGATATTCCCGCGCTGGCCGCCAGGCTCATGCCGATGCTGCCGGACGGCCCCGGCCAGGTCGGTTATCTGCTGGCCGGGCACGGGCTCTACGCCTGGGGGCGCGATCCGGCAGAGGCGCGCCGCCATGTCGAGGCGATCGATTTTTTGCTGACTTGCGAACTGGAAAAAGAAAGGCTCGCTCGATGACCACCCTGACCATCTGGCGCGAGGATGCGCCTGAAACCACCCTGCTGCAGACCACTGACGGCGCCGAGATCGCCGCCGCTCTGGCGGGCATCGATGTGCGGTTTGAGCGCTGGACAGCCGCCGCGCAACTGCCGGACGGCGCCGATCAGGACGAAGTGCTTGCGGCCTATACCGACGAAGTGGCGCGGCTGCAGGAAGAGGGCGGCTACCGGACGACCGATGTCATCCGCCTGCCCCGCGGCACGCCGGACACCGAGCCGATGCGCCGGAAATTCCTGTCCGAACACACCCATAGCGAGGACGAGGTACGTTTCTTCGTCGAGGGCAGCGGCGCGTTCTATCTGCGCGCGGGCGGCCATGTTCATCAGGTGATCTGCGAAGCCGACGATTTGATCAGCGTCCCGGCCGGCACCCGCCACTGGTTCGATATGGGGCCCGACCCCTTTTTCTGTGCGATCCGGCTGTTTACCGATCCGGCGGGCTGGGTCGCGGAGTATACCGGCGACGACATCGCCGGGCGTTTCCCGACACTGGACCGGGCGGCGTGACGGGCGACGCGATGCCGTCCAATAAGCGACCGGCGGCGATCCTGACCGATATCGAGGGAACGACGACGCCGATTGCCTTCGTCCGGGACACGCTGTTTCCGTTTGCCCGCGCGCGGCTGGCCGGTTTCGTCCGCGACAACGGCAAGGAAGCGGCGGTCAGCACCGCGCTGGATGCCGCCCGGGCCGAGATGGAGAAGCCGGACGCCGCGCTGGAAAGCGTGATCGATGCCCTCATTGGCTGGATCGATGCCGACCGCAAGGCGCCGCCGCTCAAGACATTGCAGGGAATGATCTGGGAGGCCGGCTATCGCGACGGGTCGCTGACAGCCCCGGTCTATGACGATGCCGCTGCGGCCCTGACGCGCTGGCACGCAGACGGCATCCGGCTGGCGGTCTATTCCTCCGGCTCCATCGCGGCGCAGAAGCTGCTGTTCGGCCATAGCAGCCACGGCGATCTGACCGGTCTGTTCGAAGGCTGGTTCGATCTCGAGACCGGCAGCAAGCTGGCGCCCGGATCCTATCGCCTTATCGCGGACAGGCTCGGCCTCGGGACCGGCGACATCCTGTTCCTGTCCGACCATCCGGGGGAGCTAGACGCGGCGCGCGAGGCAGGCCTCCGCACCATCCGCTCTGACCGCGGCGATCCACCGCCCGCCCCGGTCGGCGATCATGTGACCGTCACCAGCTTCGCCGGGATCGCGTTCGACTGACAGCGCGTTTTCAGGACCCCGCGATCACGCGGCCGTTAACCTTTGAGTGTCGATAGATTTTACGATTCGTCCGGCGCACCATCCGGCCCTGTTCGTAACCCCGTGCGATCGTTCAATACCGCTCTGTTGGCACGCTTCTTGCATGGGGCGAGACATCACGCTTTTTTTTCAAATTCATTCGGGTTGAACACATCACATGAAAAATATCAGATCGCTTGCGGCCGGCTTTTGCTTGGGACTCGCCGCGATGGCGATCACGGCGCCTTC
Organism: Pseudomonadota bacterium; assembly: GCA_027619655.1. Lineage (GTDB taxonomy): Bacteria > Pseudomonadota > Alphaproteobacteria > UBA8366 > MarineAlpha4-Bin1. The sequence goes on along the minus strand of JAQCHR010000346.1, from coordinate 624 downwards.
CGTTCTGGCGGCGCCAGTGTTCCACCCGGCAGGGCTCAACCCCGGCGACACCTATCGGCTGGCCTTCCTGACATCCGCTTCGACGGATGCGCTGTCGTCCGATATCAATTTCTATAACCAGTTCGTCACCGACGTCGCCAACGGCCCCTTCACGGACTCCACGGCACAGATTGCGCATAACCTTGCTTGGAAGGCGATCATTTCGACAGAGACGATCGACGCCCGCGACAATACCGGCACCAACCCGAACAATGGCGCCGGCGTGCCAATCTTCCTGCTGGACGGCCGAAAGCTGGCCGACAACTACGCTGATTTCTGGGACGGCTCGCTGGATACAACGTTCGATTACCTTGGAGACGGGTCGGGCGGCCTGCCGTTTGGTGAACCGGTCTGGACCGGGACCCTGGCGGACGGCACCGCCAACCCGTTCGGCTTTGTCGGCATCTTCGATTCCATGCTGTCGATAACTTACGGGATCAACGACTCGACGACCGGCACGTGGGTCGAATCCCTCGACTTCCTGTCACCAACGATCGACGCCCGCCTTTACGCCGTTTCCGGCATCATCTGGGTGGACGAGCCGGCGCCGCTGAGCCTGCTGGCCCTCGGTATTGTCGCGCTGGC
>JAQCHR010000345.1 GCA_027619655.1 Pseudomonadota bacterium | reverse complement strand
CAGCAGCACCACTGGGTCCTGTCCGTCGGCGATACGCGGGATCAGCGGCGTCATGCCGATTTCCAGATAGTCCCAGGTCCCGTCCTTTAACCCCGCCATGCCCTTTTCCGCCGCGGTTTCGAAGCCCTTCAATTCAAATTCGATCCCGTTCGCGGCAAATAGCCCGAGCTCCGCCGCGAACATGCCGAGGCATTCCGCCGTCGCCCGCAGCGCCACCGCAAAATTCACGCGTGTCCCCGTCAACATTCCCTACCCGTATGAAGTGCTGCACCGGTCCGCGACTATATTATTGGCGGTCGCGCCCGGTCCATGCGACGAATCCGCCCGTTTGCGGCCCCCAACCGAATGTGGCTCTATTGGCTCGTACGATACCATCGAGGGGGAGAAGAACGGATGAAGGATGCCGCCATCATTGAACGCATCGCCGTGGTCGGCGCCGGCGTTATCGGTGCGAGTTGGGCGACTCTGTTTCTGGCCGCCGGACTGGAAGTCGATATCTTCGACCCTGCGGATGACGCCGAAGCGTCGGTCAGGGATTATATTGCAACCGCGTGGCCGGTCGTGAAGCGCCTGACTCCCCACACTGGCGGCAACCCCGACGCCATCCGTTTCTTCAGCGATGCAGGGGACGCGGTTGCCAATGCCCAGTTCGTGCAGGAAAACGTCCCCGAACGGCTGCCGGTCAAACTGGCAACCTATGCGGAAATCGAACCTCGCCTCGTCCCTGGGGCGATTGTCGCGACCTCCACCTCCGGCCTGATGCTCTCCGAGTTGCAGGCCGGGTGGACGGATCCGTCGCGATTGCTGCTGGCGCACCCCTTCAATCCGCCGCACCTGATCCCGCTGGTCGAACTGTTCGCCAATGAACATACAGCGCCCGGCATTCTCGAAACCGCCGAGGCCTTCTACGCCTCGCTCGGCAAGGAAACGATACGGTTGCAGCGCGAAGTCCCGGGCCATGTCGCCAACCGCCTGCAGGCCGCCCTCTGGCGCGAAGCCATTCACCTGGTGACCACGGGTGTCGCGTCGGTGGGCGATGTCGACAAGGCAATCTGGGCCGGGCCGGGTATCCGCTGGGCCGCGATGGGGCCGCATACGCTGTTCAGCCTGGCCACCGGCGCAGGCGGGATGCGGGCGTTCTGCGAACGGTTCGCCGACAGTTTCCATCGCTGGTGGCCCGACCTCGGCACCCCGCAGATTACCGAGGATGTCGTACAAAAACTGGCCGACGGCATTGCCGACGAATGGCAAGGCCAGGGCTTAGGCGACATCGGGGAAAAACGCGATGCGCTGATCCTGGATATTCTGGAGGCTGTCGCGAAACACCGATCACCGCATAATTAACTGGTAACCATGGCTAAATCCGTATTGCGGAAGTCGCAGCGGTCTGCGTATCGTTTCATCCACCTGCTGTTGCGGGCGAACTGACTGCGGCCAATCGCGGCAATTGCGCAACCAGAAAATCAGGTCTAATGCCGGTTGAAATCTGCCGGGGCGAGTCCCCAGCGCGGGCTGAACCGGTGCGTTGTTGGGTATTCGTTCAAGGAACCGATTTTGGAACACCTTCCTGTCGCCTTCGGGCTCGTTTTCGATCCTTACGTGTTGTTCGTCATCTTTGCAGCCGCCATATTTGGCCTCTTCGTCGGCGCTATTCCCGGCCTGACGGCGACCATGGCCACGGCCCTTCTGATCCCGATAACCTTTTTCATGGACCCCGTCCCGGCAATCGGTGCGGTCATCAGTTGTAGTACCATGGCGGTTTTTGCCGGCGACATTCCGGCGGCGCTGCTGCGCATGCCGGGAACGCCCTCCTCGGCCGCCTATACCGACGAAGCTTACGCCATGACCCGGGCCGGCAAGGGAGAACTGGCGCTCTGAATTGCCGTCGTCTGTTCGGCGATCGGCGGGTTGATGGGCAGCATTGTGCTCGCCGTATCCGCCCCGATACTGGCGGAATTCGCCCTGAACTTTACGTCGCTGGAATATTTCTGGCTGGCCTGCCTCGGCCTCACCTGCTCGGCGCTGATCACCACGGGAAATCCGGTGAAAGGCGTAATCTCACTGCTGATCGGCCTGATGATCGCCACCACGGGCGAAGATATCATGAGCGGATATCCCCGCTTTTCTTTTGGCAACACCGAACTCGCTGCCGGCATCGACCTGATCCCCGCAATGATCGGAATGTTCGCCGTGTCCGAACTCATCCGGAATGCCGCAACGATGAAGAGCTATATCCGGCCGGAGCTCAGCAAGGTCGGCTCGATTTTCCGGAACCTGCTACCGACCCTGGTCAAATACAAGGTCAACATGGTTCGCGGCTGGATCGTCGGTGTGCTGATCGGCGCCCTGCCGGACGCCGGCGGCGGCATGGCGGCCTGGGTCTGCATGGCGCTGGCCAAGAAATTCTCGAAGGAACCGGAAAAATTCGGCACCGGCCATCCCGAAGGCATGGTCGAGGCCACATCGGCCAATAATGCATCCCTGGGCGGCGCCTGGGTGCCGGCCCTGGTCTTCGGCATTCCCGGCGATGCGATCACGGCCATCGTGATCGGTGTGCTATTCATGAAAGGACTGTCGCCGGGCCCGACCATCTTCATGCATGCCGGCGACCTGCTTTACGCGCTGTTTGTCATTTTCTTCATCTCGAACATCGCGATGGTCTTCATCGGCTGGTTTGCGATCCGGATTTCGCGCCATGTCATCACCGTGCCGCGCGAAATTCTGGTGCCGGTCATCCTGCTGTTCTGCATCGTCGGGGCGTTCGCCATCAATACGTCGATGCTGGGTGTCTCAGTCATGCTGGCGCTGGGCATTCTGGCGTATTTCATGGAGGAGAACGACATACCGGTGGCACCGGCCATACTCGGCATCGTGCTGGGCCGCATGGTGGAGGAAAATTTCTTCAACTCGCTGGCCAAGGGGCGCGGCGATCCGACCGTCTTCTTCGACCGGCCGATTTCGGCGGTGCTCGGCACCATCACCCTGACGATCTGGCTGCTGCCGCCCCTGCTGCGTTTCATAAAGTCTGCCCAGGCGCGACGTGCAACGACCTGAAAAGGCCGCCAGCGGTAGCCGGATCTAGTTTTTCCGCACGAACAGGAAGTCGCCGCCTTCGTGTCCCGCCAGCCTGATGTCGGAGTATTCCGGGGTCTGGTTGGCGTTCAGGACAACCGTGTGCCGGACCTGCTCGAAGAGCTGGGTTCCGTCTAGGACCCCTTCATTTTCGCGCAGCGACTGCAGGAACTGCTTGGCAAAGACAGAATGTTTTCCGCCGCCGGAATCCGCAACCGGCTCCAGCCCCCCGGACGACAGCACCACGCGGGCGCGCTTTTCAGCCATTCGACTGATATAGACGGGGCTGCGCGCGTTCAGCTTTGCCGTGCGCGTCAGCGTGCCGGAATAGCAACTGTCCGCGACGACCATGACATGCTTGGCCAGGATCGCCTGCAGGGCATCCGTCAGGCTGGCATTGGAAAACCAGTTTGAGCGGCGATCCTCCTGCGCCCCGGCCGGCAGCCAGTAACCGCGGCCATTCTGCTCATCGCGCCAGCCATGGCCGGCATAGTAGATCAGCAGGTTGTCCTCGACATCCAGACGCTCCCGAAAATCGTCCAGAGCATCGATGATGTCGGAACGGGTCGCATTTTCGAGCAGGCGCACCTTATAGCCGTAATTAGTTTCCAGCGTCCGCGCCACCTCCCGCGCATCGGTTAACGCCGTCTGCAGCTTCGGCAATGTTTTATAATCGTCGATTCCGATCACCAGCGCATGAAAATTGCCGAACGCGATGCGCGGAATATCGCGGCTGCGGATAACCGTCAGAACATGCTCTGCCTTGTTGCCATCGCTGTCGAACGCCGCAATCCGCAACTGGGTCTGGCCGACAGGCACCGTCGCCGTGACCGTAAAGCTGCCATCCCGGGCGTTGAAGGCGACATCCTTTCCATCGAGTTCAATCCGGGTCAGCCGGACATTATCCCGTGCAAATCCGCTGACAACCAGGTCATCGACTGTCGTTTAGAGCATGGTCGGCGCATCGATATAGGGTGGGATCGTATCCCCTGCGGCGACAGCCGCGCCGGGAGGGAGACTTCGCATCCGCTGCAGCGCTTCGCGCTCCCGCTGCAAGCGCTCGCGTTCCAGTTCGATCCGCATCCGTTCCAGTTCGCGCTTTTCGGCCTCCAGCGCCCTGTCGCGTTCCGCCGTTGCCAGCGCCATTTAGTCCCGCTCCAGCGCCAGGCGCTGGCGTTCCAGATCCTGCTCAGCCTTGTCCGCCCGCGGCGCCGGCGCGACGGATTCCCGGACCTGCGGGGGCGCTGGCGGCGGTGACACGGCAACCGCA
>JAQCHR010000344.1 GCA_027619655.1 Pseudomonadota bacterium | reverse complement strand
TTCTTCAACCGCGGCCCGGGTCGCGTTCATCGCGTCCTCGACCCGATCCTTGCGCTCCTTCACCTCGACCTCGGTCGCGCCGCCGACATGGATCACCGCAACGCCGCCGGCCAGCTTGGCCAGACGTTCCTGCAGCTTTTCCTTGTCATAGTCGGACGTGGTTTCCTCGACCTGCGCGCGAATCTGGTCGCAACGGGCCTGGATTTCCTTTTTCTTGCCGGCGCCATCGACGATAACGGTGTTGTCCTTGTCGATTTCGACGCGCTTGGCGCGGCCCAGCATGTCCAGCGAGACGTTTTCCAGCTTGATCCCCAGATCTTCGGAAATCACCTGGCCGCCCGTCAGCACCGCGATATCGGCCAGCATGGCCTTGCGACGGTCACCGAAGCCCGGCGCCTTCACGGCGGCAACCTTCAGCCCGCCGCGCAGACGGTTGACAACCAGGGTCGCCAGCGCTTCGCCTTCGATGTCTTCGGCGATGATCAGCAGCGGGCGCGAGGACTGAACCACGGCTTCGAGCAGCGGCAGCATCGGCTGCAGGCCCGACAGCTTCGATTCATGGATCAGGATGTAGGGATCGTCGAGGACCGCCTTCATCTTTTCCGCGTTGGTCACGAAATACGGCGACAGGTAGCCACGGTCAAACTGCATGCCTTCGACGACTTCCAGCGAGGTGTCGAGCGACTTTGCTTCCTCGATCGTGATAACGCCGGTATTGCCGACCTTTGCCATCGCTTCGGCCAACATCTTGCCGACTTCGCTGTCGCCATTGGCGGAAATCGAACCGACCTGGGCGATTTCACCGTTCGTCGTGACTTTCTTGGAGCGCTTGGCCAGGTCCGCGACAACCGCCGCAACGGCGGAATCAATGCCACGGCGCAGATCCATCGGGTTCATGCCGGCGGCAACGGAGCGGAGGCCTTCGCGGACGATGGCCTGGGCCAGAATGGTCGCCGTCGTCGTGCCGTCGCCGGCAATGTCGTTGGTCTTCGACGCGACTTCACGCACCATCTGTGCGCCCATGTTCTCGAACTTGTCTTCCAGTTCGATTTCCTTGGCGACCGTTACGCCGTCCTTCGTAATACGCGGGGCGCCGAACGACTTGTCGATAATGACGTTCCGGCCCTTCGGGCCGAGCGTTACCTTGACGGCATCCGCGAGAATATCGATCCCGCGCAGCATCCGCGTGCGTGCATCGGTTGAAAACTTGACTTCTTTGGCAGCCATTTACCTTATCCTTTTCACTTGATATCCGTCGTGCTGAATTAGTTCAGTACGCCCATGACATCGGATTCTTTCATGATCAGCAGTTCTTCGCCGTCCAGCTTGATTTCCGTGCCGGACCACTTGCCGAACAGAATGAGATCGCCAGCCTTCACGTCCAACGGAACGATTTCGCCCTTTTCATTGCGAGCGCCAGAACCGACCGCGACAATTTTGCCCTGCATCGGCTTTTCTTTCGCCGTATCGGGGATGATGATGCCGCCAGCGGATTTCGTTTCCTCTTCCAATCGGCGCACCAGCACGCGATCGTGCAATGGTCTGAATTTCATTTGGTCTTCCCTCCGGTGATATCTTGTCTTGATGCGATTATCATTTAGCACTCATTGATCCAGAGTGCTAAGGGGACTTAATGCGCCAGCTTCCGCAGATCAAGAGCTAGTTTCAGGGAACGCCCTAAATGACCGACAAATTTGAGCCCCTTCGCCGCCGGTTCGTCCCGATTATATGACGCAGCGCGGCCCCCAATCGTCCCTGCGCGGCATCGCCTACATGGTGCTGGCGCTGCTGCTGCTAACGCTGGCCGACGCGGCAACCAAATGGCTGGGCGACACCTTGCCTGTCTGGCAGATCGTCTGCCTGCGCGCGGTGTTCATATTCATCCCGGTCGGCATCCTGGTGGCGCGCACCGGTGGGCTTGCCAGCCTGCGGGTCCACGACCGGCGCGGTCTGGCGCTCAGGGTTTTCTACTATATCGGCTCCACGACCCTGATCGCGACCTCCATGATCCTGCTGCCGCTTGCCGATGCAGCAACCCTGTTGTTCGCCGGCCCGCTGTTCGTGACGGCACTTGCCCCCATCATGCTGGGCGAACATATCGGCTGGCGGCGCTGGGTCGCGGTGCTGGTCGGCTTTGTCGGCGTGGTCATCATGATGCGGCCCACGCCGGAGGCCATGCAGCCCCTGGCCCTGGTGCCGATCCTCGCGGCGCTGTTTTCGACCTTCCGCGATATTGTCACGCGCCGCATCAGCGCAACCGAGAGCACCAATGCCATCATGGTCTGGTCGACCCTGGGACTGGTAATCGCCGGGCTCGCGACTATTCCCTTCGGCTGGGTCGCGGTCGGCTGGGTCGACCTTGCCCTGCTGGCGCTGGCCGGAATCCTTGGCGGAATCGCGCATATCCTCATGGTCGAGGCCTTCCGGGTCGCCGAAGCGGCGCTGGTCTCGCCGTTCAAGTATTCGGCTGTGATCTGGGCCGTGGCGCTGGGCTATTTCATCTGGGGCACGGTGCCGGACCAGTTCATCCTGGTCGGCGGCAGCTTCGTGATCGCCAGCGGGCTCTATATACTGCACCGGGAAACCCGGCGCAAAAAATCATGACCTGACCGCCACACGATTCACGAAGTCGTAATCGACCGTCACGCCAAGTCCCGGCCGGTCCGGGATCTCGATAAAGCCGTCCACGGCGACGAAATCCTCGACCGCCAGTTCGCGCAGGATCGGGTTGGCGCCCAGCGAGTACTCCAGGATGAACGCCGTGGAGGCAACCGCCGAGACCTGCAACCCCGCGGCAAACGCCAGCGCCCCGCCCCAGAGATGCGCCGCGAAGCGGATCTGGTGCGCGCTGGCGATGGCTTCGATCCGCATCGCCTCGGTAATCCCGCCGGCGATGGCGAGGTCGGGCTGGAAGATATCCGCCGCCCGCAACAACGCAAGATCGCGGAAATCAAAGCGGGTGAATTCGCTCTCACCCGTCGCGATGGGTATGTCGGTACAGGCGCGGACTTCGGCGAGGCCGACCTTGTCATCCGCCGTCACCGGCTCCTCGAACCAGGCGATGTCGCAATCGGCGACGCCGCGGCAAAATCGCTTCGCCTCGGCGACATTCATCGTGCCATGCGCATCGCACATGATATCGATGTCGTCGCCAAGCCCGGCCCGCGCGGCGCGGACGCGGGCGATGGAATTCTTTACTTCGCCATCCCCTGCCCCGACACGCATCTTCACCGCCTTGAAATTGCCGCTGTCGATGAAACCCTGCAGTTCAGCCGCAATCCGGTCCGCTGGGGCCCAGCCACCGGACGCATAGGCTGGCATCCGCTCATGCCGCCGGCCGCCGAGCAGGCGCCAGACCGGCGCGTTGAGTGATTTGCCCAGGATATCCCACAGCGCCATGTCGATGCCGGCGATGCCGCAGATATTAAGCCCCTGACGGCCCAGCACCGGGAAGACATGGCCGCGGTCCAGCGCGAAATGGGCGCGGCTGCCATTATACATCACGTCCCACAGTCGCGAGATATCGCGTGGGTCCTGGCCGATGATCTGGGGGCCGAGTTCCTTTTCGATGATGGTGCCCAGCGCGTGGTTCGTGCTGGCGCTGCCGACCGCCGCCTTCGATTCCCCATGCCCGACGATGCCGCATTCTGTTTCAATGCGCACCAGGGTCGTGTCGAAGGATGAAATCCGGCCGAAATCGGTAACATGCTGCCGTTCCGGTGGAATTGGCACATGCAGCCAGGTCGCGGTAACGGATTTGATTTTCATGGTGTCGCCCCCCTTTAATGTTCGGCAAGACTAGCCACGGGTCCGGCCTCGCGCAATCGGCCCCGCGGGTGCTATGACCTGATGTGACATACGACAGATACCGGCATGGGAGAGAAATCGAGATGAAGACAATCGCGGAACTGTACAAAGCCCGTTTCGGTATCGACCGGGATATCGGCAAGGACATGAAGGCGGAAGGCACCGTCGCCGAGATCCTGAACCGGCGCTCGATCCGCCGTTACACCGACGAGCCCGTCTCCGACGATCTGCTGGATGTCCTGCTTGCCTGCGCACAATCCGCCCCGGCGAAGTCCGACCTGCAGCAGTATTCCATCATCGTCGTCACCGACCCGAAATCCCGCGAGGTTATCGGCGACTGGGAGGGCAAGGCGCCGGTCTTCCTGATGTTCTGCGCCGATAACCGCCGGATCCGACGGCTGGCCGAAATCCGGGGTCACGACTACCAGAACGACAATATCGACACCTTCATGAACGGCTGCATCGACGCGGCGCTCGCCATGCAATGCTTCATCAACGCCGCGGAATCGGTTGGACTCGGCACCTGCCCGATCAGCGGGG
>JAQCHR010000343.1 GCA_027619655.1 Pseudomonadota bacterium | reverse complement strand
GTCACGGGCAAGGACATCCATGCCCAACGCTAGATCTAGTGGGCATGGGAGTCAACCGGATAGGCAAGCGAGAACCCAGATCGCAGCCCTGAAATACAATCAGAAAAAACACTGGCTGGCACTGTTTTCGTGTCGCTTCGACAAAAAATACGTCGCCAGCACAATGCATATAGGCCAGATCCATTTCCATCATAACGTAGCGCCGTACCTGTATATCGCGGGCTACAATTATTTCCATTGTGCCCTCATCAAGATAATAGCAAAACAGGAGGCCCTAAGCGATGACCTGCCGACCGTCCTTCCAGCCATCGCAAAGGTCATCAGCCTGGACATGGATCTATCGCTCTCGGTCTATACGCGCGAATACTGGCGCCAGACGGAGAACGGAAAAGATCTGGCATGGATGGTCGATTAAGGTCGTGGTTTCCCCGCTGCAACGTACCGGACGTTTGCATGGCGGGACATAGTTGCTAGGCTTCCCGTGCAGTACCACGACTAATCGGGGAAAGAAGAAACATGAAAGTCACATCGGTCAAATGCATCACCGTCCATCCGGGCTGGCGGAAGAACTGGATCTTCGTCAAGATCGAAACCGACGCCGGCATCCACGGCTGGGGCGAGGCCTATTCGCAATACGATCGCGACCCCTCCGTCGTCGCCCATGTCGAACAGCTCGGCCGCTACCTGGTCGGGCGAGACCCTTTCCAGATCAAGCATTTCACCCAGATCGCCTTCGACGATTACGCGGCGCGGCGCGGTTCGCTGGAATTCTATTCCGCCCTGTCGGGCATCGAGGCCGCGATGTGGGACGTCGTCGGCAAGGCGACCGGGCAACCGGTCTACAACCTGCTGGGCGGGCCGGTGCGCGACAAGATCAAGGTCTACGCCAATGGCTGGTACTACAAGATGACCGGCGCCGACGATTACGCCCGCGCCGCCCAGCGGGTCGTCCAGCAGGGCTTCACCGCCATCAAGATGGACCCGATTTCCGGCCCCTGGCGCAATTACATCACCCGCGAACAGGCGAATTATTCGGTCCGCGTGCTGAAGGCGGTGCGCGACGCCGTCGGGCCCGATGTGGAAATCCTGCTCGACCTGCACCGCCGCCTGTCGCCGATGCATGCCATCGAACTGGCCGACCGCTACGCGGAGTTCAACCCGTATTATTTCGAAGAACCCTGCATGTGGGAGAATGTCGAAGCGCTGGCGGACATCAAGGACAAGGTCAAGCTGCCGGTGGTGACCGGCGAGGCGATCTATGCCAAGGCCGGGTTCCGCCCGATCTTCCAGCACAATGCCGCCGACATCATCAACCCGGACGTGGCGAGTTGCGGCGGCATCCTGGAACTGAAGGAAATCGCGGCGATGGCGGAGCCCTATTACGTCGCCGTTTCGCCGCACAACTACAACTCCACCACGGTGGCGCTGGCGGCGACGGTGCATGCCTCGGCGATGATGCCGAATTTCGTCATCACCGAGTATTTCCTGCCCTTCGTCGAACTGGGGCTAGAATGCTGCCCCGGCATGCTGCAGCCCAAGGACGGCTATATCGACCTGCCGACCGCGCCGGGGCTGGGCATCGACCTGGACGAGGAAGCCCTCGCCCGCCATCCCGGCCAGCAGTTCCCCCTGCGCGACCTGCGCCGCATCGGCGACGAAGGGCCGTAAGGCCGCCCATCCTCGCTGACAGCCCGTGGCGTTGCGCGCGCCGCGCAGCTAAAATGGTGGTAGCAACTATCAAAGGTGGCCGCAGCAATGTCTGACAACGATATCGGTATGTTCATCGCGTGGAACCTGAGCAACATCGTCGCCATACTGCTGGTCCTGTTTGCCCTGATCCTGATTTACAAGGGCATCAACATCGTCCCGCAAAGCCGCGTGTATGTTGTCGAGCGTTTCGGAAAATACACCAAGACCCTGCAGGCGGGGCTGAACTTCATTGTTCCTTTCCTGGACAGCGTCGCGCACCGGATATCGATCCTCGAACGGCAGCTTGAGGAATTCAGAATTTCGGTCATTACCAAAGACAATGTCGAGGTCACGCTAGAATCGACGGTGTTCTATCGCATCGTCGATGCCGCGGCCTCGGTCTACCGGATACAGGACATCGACCGCGCCCTGCATACGGCGTCGGAATCGATCATTCGGTCCGCCGCCGGCAAGCTGGAACTGGATGATCTTCAGTCCAGCCGGGAATCGATGAGCGAGGAAATCGCCAAGAACCTCCAGGAAGCGGCGGTAGTCTGGGGTATCGATATTACCCGGACCGAGATCACGGATGTCGTCGTCGATGAGCAGACCAAGGATTCGCAGCGCCAGCAACTGAATGCCGAACGTGAACGCCGCGCCGCCATCGCCCGGGCCGAAGGCGAAAAACGCGCCGTCGAACTCGGCGCGGAAGCCAAGCTGTTCGAAGCCCAGAGACAGGCCGAAGCGATCCGCGTCACCGCCGACGCGGATGCCTATGCGGTCAAGGTGAAGGCGGAAGCCGATGCCGAACAAACCCGAGTCGTGGCCGCCGCTATCGCGGATAACGGCCAGCCGGCCATCGACTTCGAAATCCTGAAACGCCAGGTCGGCGCGCTTGCCGCCGTCGGCGCGTCGCCAAGCGCAAAGACGCTGATCGTGCCGACTGAAATAACCGGGGTGCTCGGCGCCCTCGCCGTCATCACCGAAAACCTGAAGAAATAGACATGGATATTTACGGCAGCGTGACATACTGGATTTTCAAGCCCGAAGCCTGGGTCATCTTCGGGTTGCTGCTGGTTGTCCTGGACTTGGTTATCGGCTTCGACTTCTTCGTCCTGCCGGTTGGAATCGCGGCGTTCATTATTGCCGCCATGATCTACGCGCAGAGTGCCTTGTGGTTCGGCGATTTCATGGTTTTCGAAACCTGGAAAGGAATCATGATCTGGTTCGCCGCCCTGTCGCTTGCCTCCGTGGGGCTCATCAAGGTTTTCCTGCAGAAGCCGAAGGAAGACCAGCCCGACATCAACCAGTACTGACCCGAACGGAATCACACCGGGCCCCATGATGCAGGTTGCCGTCATCACGCCGTATTACCGGGTGCGCGAGGGCTGGTTCGCGACCTGCATCGACAGTGTCCGCCGCCAGACGCATCCCTGCCGGCATATCCTGGTGGCGGATGGCGAGGCCTGCGACCAGGCGGAACGGTCCGGGCTGGAGCACATCGTGCTGTCGGAGAACCACGGCGATTACGGCGACACGCCGCGCGGCATCGGCAGCCAGGCAGCGTTCGATAGCGGCTGCGGCGCGGTCGCCTGGCTGGATGCGGATAACTGGTTCGCGCCCGACCATATCGAACGGCTGGTCCGGCTGCAGCGCGAAACCGGCGCCGATGTCTGCTCCAGCGGGCGCATGCTGCACCGGCTGGACGGCAGCGAACTGGGCCCCTGCCCGCAAAGCGATGGAAAGGGCTTCATCGACACCAACTGCTATTTCGTCACCCGGAAGGCGCGCAGCCTCGCATCGCTGTGGATCGACATGGCCAAAGGGCTGCATCCTGTCGGCGACCGGGTAATCCTGCTGGGAATCCGGGCGCAGGGGTACCATGCCGCGCATTCACCCGCACCGACGGCGCATTACCGGACAAGCTTTCCCGAGGATTACATCCGCTTCGGCGAGATCCCGCCTGACGGCGCGCGCCCCCGGCCGGAGACCGCGCGGGCGATCCGTCTGCTGACGGAAAGGGTTCGGGCAGGCAATAGAGCGTGACCGTCGACGCTATCAGCCGATCCAACGGCGAGGCGCCTCGAAAGCGCGGGATGACGCTACATCTTGTTGCAACAGAAAGTCCTATTGTACAAATATCACGATTTGGCGCTAAAAAAACACTGCCCCTTTCTCTCAATTTTATTCGCCGAACCAATGCTATACAGGGGATCGTGAATATCTGTGTTGGCGATATTGTTTTTGCCAACCTTAACAAAGGCGTCGAAATGAACCCGTCGAAATATTTGCCCGTTGCCCTGCTTGCCGCCGGCCTTGCCTGGCCGCAGGTTTCTGTTGCGCAATCCGAAGGACTTTATATCTCCGGTGGCGTTGGCGCGGTTTTTCCACGTGATTCCGATGTCGATGGTACCGGCATCAATTCAGCCGTCGAATTCGATGCGGGGCCTGTCGGGTCCCTCGCCATCGGCTCGACGCTCGGCGGCAACTGGCGCGGCGAATTCGAACTCAGCCACCGCGAAGTGGACGTTGACAGCGTTTCAGGCGCCGCCGGTAGCACGGGCGATCTTTCCGGCACGGCCCTTATGATGAACGGTTTCTATGACTTCTCGAACGGGTCCAGCTTCACGCCTTATGTCGGCGCCGGTATCGGCCCGATGCGGCTTGATGTCGATGGCGCAACCCCGTTTGGC
>JAQCHR010000004.1 GCA_027619655.1 Pseudomonadota bacterium | reverse complement strand
AAGCCGCCGGTGATGGTCTGGATCTATGGCGGCGCCTTCCGGGACGGCGCGCCGGACAACCCGATGTACAACGCGGTGAACCTGTCGAAGGCCGGTGTTGTCGTGGTCACGTTCAACTACCGGCTCAACGTGCTGGGCAGTTTCGCGCATCCGGCGCTGACGGCGGCGTCCGGGCATAATGCGTCCGGCAATTATGCGCTGATGGACCAGATCGCGGCGCTGCGCTGGGTGCGCAGGAACATCGCTGCGTTTGGCGGCGATGCCGGGAACGTCACGGTCTTTGGCGAATCCGCCGGCAGCCGCAGTGTCGCCGTCCTGCTGGCGTCGCCGCTGGCGGCAGGGCTGTTCGACCGCGGCATCTGCCAAAGCGGCGCCTTGCGCGATGTCAGCCTGCCGCTGGCGGAACGCGAGGCGGCGGGGCTGGAGATCGCGGCCAAGCTGGGCTGCGATTCTGCAGCGGACCCACTGGCGGCGCTGCGGGCGGAGCCCTGGCAGGAACTGTGCGACGCCGTGACGCTGGACAACAACCCCATCGTCGATGGCTGGGTCATTCCGGATGACCCGCGCCGGCTCTATGCCGATGGCAAAATCCACCGGGTGCCGATGATCACCGGGGTCAATGCCGATGAAGGCACGATGTTCACCCAGATGGAAGCGGACCGTTTCGACACGGTGGACAAATACCGCGCATTCCTGGCCCGTAAGTTCGGCGATGAGGCCGCTGCGATCTTCGATCAGTATCCTGCGGCAAGCGATGCCGAGGCGCCGGACGCCATTGCCCGCCTGTCGACCGACCAGCGCATGGCCCTGCCGGCGCGCAGCCATGCCCTGTTGCTGTCACGGGCCGGAATTCCGAACTGGTCCTATTTCTTCACCCGCGTGCCACCATGGCGCGGCGGCAGGAAGATGGGTGCGCATCATGGCGCGGAAATCCCCTATATCTTCGGCAGCGGCGTCAAATGCGGCCAGTTCGGCCCCTATCCGAACACGGAAGATCGCAAGCTGTCCGAAACCATGATCGGCTACTGGACGAATTTCGCCGCCCATGGCGACCCCAACGGCCCGGGCCTGCCGTACTGGCCGGGCTTCGATGCCGGTTCCGGCGCCTATATGGAAATCGGGAAGGTCGCCCGGGCGGGAACGGACCTGTTGAAACCGAAGCTCGATTTCCTGGAATCGCTGCGTACCGACACGACGGTCTGATCGCCTGAAAAGAAAACGGCGGCGGAATTACTGAATCCGCCGCCATCGTCTTTCGGACCGAAAAAAGCGGGAGGCTACTCCGCCGCCGCCGCCTTATTCTCGAACAGTTCGGCAACCCAGAAGCCGCGGCGCTTCAGGTTCTTCTCGAACTCCTCGTAAAACGTATCGACCACGGAGCCCTTGACGACGCTGCTTGCCATCAGCGCATCGGCCCATGCCTTGACCAGGGGGAACTGTTCCAGCAGCCCGGTCTTCAGCTTGGAGTCGACATACATGAAGCGCTGGAAGAACGGCGCGTAGCCCGCATCCACCAGGCATATCTTCTTGCCGTTGAAATAGGGGCCCTTGTTGCCGCGTTCCTTCAGGGCGGTCTCCAGCTTGGCGAGTGCGTCAGGCGCCGCCTTGATGGCTTCCGCCGTAACCTTGCGCGACTTCGTGTAATAGACGGCGCTCAGCGCCGGCGTGAAGTCCGGCAGGTAATCCGTCCAGGCCCGGTTGCGCGCCCGCTTGATCGGGTCTTCGGGATGCAGGCGGGGTTCGACGACTTCGTCCAGGTATTCCGCGATCGCGTTCGATTCGAACAGGACCTCGTCGTTGACCTTCAGGACCGGAACCTTGCCGCGCGGCGAGATTTCCATGAACCAGTCGGGCCGCTGCTGCAGGTTGATATAGGTGACTTCGAATTTGACCTTTTTCGCACGCAAAACAATCACGGCGCGCTGAACCCACGGTCAGGTGTAGGAGCTGATCAGATGATACTTGTCTGCCATAATCGGCATCTCCTCCGGTTAAAGACAGGGATGAAACCGCATCCCGATACTGCCATCAACGGTATAGGGTCCGCGCATATTCGTCAAAGAATGCGTGTTGCGATCCGCGGGTTTCGAAACGCGTTAGTAGGCCCGCATCTCGAACAACCGGTCGATATTGCAGCCCCACTCTCCCTTGAACAGGGCGAGTTCCTTTTCCGCTTCGGTCACGCCGCTTTCGGCGATTTCCGTGATCACGTGCAGGAAGCTGGTTTCGTCGTCGCCGCAACCGTTCAGGCGCGCGCGCGCCTTCAACCCGTGATGGGCGATGTCGATAGTGCGGATCGCGATGTCCTGCAGCGTGCCGCCGCGGAACGGCGTTTTCAGACCCATGCGCGGAACGTCGTCGCGCAGCTTTTCGCGCTCTTCCGCCGTCCAGTCCTTGCACAGGTCCCAGGCGGCATCCAGCGCCGTGCCGTCATACAGCAGCCCGACCCAGAGCGCGGGCAGGGCACAGAGGTTGCGCCAGGGCCCCGCATCCGCGCCGCGCATTTCAATGAATTTTTTCAGCCGCACCTCGGGGAAGGCGGTGGTCATGTGGTCGGTCCAGTCGCCCATGGTCGGCAATTCGCCTTCATGGCCCGGCAGTTTGCCGGCCATGTAGTCGCGGAAGGACAGCCCGCTGACATCGTTGTATTTGCCGTTGCGGTAAATGAAATACATCGGCACGTCGAGTATGT
The DNA here is from genome assembly GCA_027619655.1 of Pseudomonadota bacterium. Taxonomy (GTDB): domain Bacteria; phylum Pseudomonadota; class Alphaproteobacteria; order UBA8366; genus MarineAlpha4-Bin1. The sequence continues at coordinate 23,133 of JAQCHR010000004.1, read as the reverse complement.
AGTCGACCCAGCGTTCGAACCCGAATCCGTCCTCGAAAATGAAGGGCAACATGCCGCAGCGGTCCGGGTCCGTATCGGTCCAGATGTGGCTGCGATAGCTCAGGAACCCGTTCGGCTTGCCTTCGGTAAAGGGCGAATCGGCGAACAGCGCCGTGGCAACCGGCTGCAGCGCGACCGCGACGCGCATCTTCTTCACCATGTCAGCTTCTGACTGGTAGTCCAGATTGACCTGTACCGTGCAGGTGCGCAGCATCATGTCATGGCCGAGGCTGCCCTTTTTCGGCATGTATTCGCGCATGATCTTGTAGCGGCCCTTGGGCATCCAGGAGACATCCTCGCGCCGCCATTTCGGATTGAAGCCGATGCCCATCACGCCCGCGTTCATCTCTGCGCAGACGGCCTTGACCTGGGTCAGGTGCTCGCCGACTTCGGCGCAGGTCTGGTGCAGGGTTTCCAGCGGCGCGCCGGACAGTTCGAACTGTCCGCCCGGTTCCAGCGAGATCGAGGAACCGTCGCTGCGTTTCAGCGCGATGGTATTGCCGCCTTCCCGGACGGGTTCCCAGTCGTAGCGTTCAAGGCCATTGAGCAATGCGCCGATGCCGGGCCGGCCGTCGTAGGGCAGGGGGCGGAGTGTCTTGAGGTCGAAGACGAATTTTTCGTGCTCGGTACCGATGCGCCAGGCTTCGGGCGGCTTGTTGCCGGATTCGATATAGGCGACCAGTTCCGATTTGCCGGTAATCAGGTTGCTGGCCGATGATGACGGTGCGGACATGCGCTATCGTTCCGTTTCTGAAATTTATTGGGTCCGGGGAGGCAACGGACGGTTCCAGTCTCCCAAGGCGCACTGCCAGCAAACCAGCGCCGCGAGTGCGGCCGTTTCCGCCCTGAGGATCCGGGGACCCAGACTGACAGGCGAAACGAATGGCAGCCTTGTTAACTGATCAAGTTCGGATGGCGAGAATCCCCCCTCAGGTCCCGTCAGGATAGCCCAGGCCGCGATTCCGGCCTGGTGTTGCAGGACGGAACCCATTGCCGGCACCGCACCACGTTCGACGCAAACCAGCAATTGGCGATCCTGCGGCCAATTGTCCAGTACTGTACTGTACTTTTCGGGCGCGCGTAAATCGGGAAGTGTCAGGCGCTCGCATTGCTCCGCCGCCTCGATGGTATTGGCGGCCAGCCGCTCCATATTGACGCGGCCGGCATTGGTGCGCTCGGTCATCACCGGCCACAGGGCGGATGCGCCCAGTTCCACCGCCTTCTGCACCATGAAGTCCAGCGGCCCGCGCTTGATCGGCGCAAACAGCAGCCACGGGCCAGGTTCACTGGTTTGTTTGCGCGTCTGCCGGTCCGGCGACAGCGTCCCCACACCCTTGGACAGGGCCTCGATCCGGGCTTCCCACTCGCCGTCCCGGCCATTGAAGGCCGAAACAGCGTCTCCGGGACGCGCCCGCATGACATTGCGCAGGTAATGGGCCTGATTCGCCGTCAACGGTACCTCTTGCCCGGCGGCGAGGTCATGTTCGGTATATAATCGCATTCGGTCCGGAACGTGGTTTGGGTCACTCGTCCGCTATATACAGGAAATGACACGAACGAAACCCGTACAACGAGGGAAAAACGCGATGTTGCTTGAAGGTTCATGTCACTGCGGCGCCGCAGGGTTCAGCGTCGAATCGCCCCATCCCTATCCCTTCAACCGCTGCTACTGCTCAATCTGCCGCAAGGTGGCGGGCGGCGGCGGGTATGCAATCAATCTTGGCGGGTTGTTCGAGACGCTGCACGTGACCGGCAAGCGCCATATCCGCGTCTATCAGGTCGATGCGGGCGGCGGGCGGAAAAGCCCGCTGGAACGGCATTTCTGCGGCAAATGCGGCAGTATGCTCTACGCTTGGGACTCGCGCTGGCCGGATCTGGTGCATCCCTTTGCCTCTGCAATCAATTCCGAATTGCCGGTCCCGCCGGAAACAACCCATCTGCTGCTGGGTTCCAAGGCATCCTGGGTCGACCCCGACATTCGCGAACACGACAAATGCTTTGACGGCTATCCGGACGAATCCATTGCCGAATGGCATGAACGGCTGGGGCTGGTCCGCTGATTCATTTCGCGGTTATAACTCTGCCATGACCGACTCCACGAATGCCGCCAGCGACATCGTTCGCGACCACTGGACCATCCGGTTGGCGGCGCCGGTGATGCGGCCCTATATCCGCCTCGCGCGGATCGACCGGCCGATCGGCACCTGGCTGCTGCTATTGCCCTGCTGGTGGGGCGTTGCGCTGGCGACGGCGGCGGAACCCGGCTGGCGCTGGCCCGACCCGGTGTTTTTCATCCTGTTCGCCGTCGGCGCGCTTGTGATGCGCGGGGCGGGCTGCTGCTGGAACGATATCGCCGACCGTGACTTCGATGGCCGTGTCGCGCGGACCGCCTTGCGCCCGATCCCCGCCGGCGAAATTTCCGTCAGGCAGGCTATCGCCTTCATGGGGTTCCTGGCGCTGATCGGCCTAGCTGTCCTGCTGGCCTTCAACGCTTACACGGTGTGGCTGGCCATCGCCTCGCTGGTGCTGGTTTTCATCTATCCCCTGATGAAGCGCGTGACCTACTGGCCGCAGATATTCCTTGGCCTCGCCTTCAACTGGGGGGCGCTGGTCGGCTGGGCGGCTGTGGCGGGTGACCTGTCGACCGCGCCGCTGCTGATGTATGCCGCCGGGATCGCCTGGACGCTGGGCTACGACACGATCTACGCCCATCAGGACAAGGAAGACGATGCGCTGATCGGGCTGAAATCCACGGCATTGAAATTCGGCGCCAATACGCGGCCCTGGCTGTGGGGGTTCTACGCGGCGACCATCGCGTTGCTCGCCGCGGCGGGCGGGACCGCCGGGCTGGGCTGGCCGTATTTCGCTGCGCTGGCGCTCGGCGCGGCGCAACTCGCCTGGCAGGCTGCAAAAATCGATATCGATTCCCCGGCTGATTGCCTGTCCAAGTTCAAGTCGAACCGCTATTTCGGGCTAATCCTGCTGGTAGGGATGATTGCCGGGTAGCGAGCTGTTTTGAGTGCTTGGCGCAATCAAATATGGTAACTCGGTCATGCTGCACGATGATAGGGAGCACTGCTGACATGCCGTTCTTTTACGACTTCGACAAGGCAGCCGGACCGATCGATGCCGGGCGGACCGCCAAAAATCTTCTCGAACTGCGCCGGAAGCTCAACCTGGAAATTCCCCGCCGGACGGTCGTGGACAGCCTGTTGCTGGCAACCTGGAACATATAGGCGTTCGGCGCCTCGTCGCGGACCGAGGAAAGCCTGTGGTATATCGCGGAAATCCTGTCCCGCTTCGACCTGATCGCGATCCAGGAGGTCAAGCGGGACCTTGGCGAACTGGAGCGGGTTCGGAAACTGCTTGGTCCCTGGTGGCGCTATCTTGTTACCGACGCGTCGGAAGGCGATGGCGGAAATGACGAACGGCTAGCCTTCCTGTTCGACACGCGGAAGGTGCGCTTCGGCGGCATGGCCGGTGAAATCGTGCTGCCGCCGTTGAAGGATGCAGCGGGAAACAAGGTGAACCCCGACCAGATCATGCGGACGCCCTATATCGCGGGATTCAAATCCGGCTGGTTCGACTTCTTGCTCTCGACGGTTCATATCAAGTTTGGCGAAGACGAACGCGCCGACCCGGGCCGCCTTGAGGAGATCCGGCAGGTCGCCCGGTTCCTCGCCAACCGGCTGACCCAGACGGGCACGTGGTCCCGCAACATGATCCTGCTGGGCGATTTCAACATCTTCGACACGGACAGCCCGGCTTTCACCGCGCTGACCGATGCGGGTTTCACAATACCGAATAACATCCAGAGCCTGCCGGTGACAAACGTCGGTGTGAAGCCCCGGAAATACGACCAGATCGCCTTCCTGCTGGGCGGCAATCCCGATGTAAAGCCATTGCAGGCGGGCGTGCTGGACTATTTCACGACGATTTACAGCGATGCGAAATTTCCCGACTACGCCCCGCAACTGGTCAAGGCGGACGGGACCATGCCGGGCAATGCGAAAAGCTACTACCGGAACCACTGGCGGCGGCGGCAGATGTCTGATCACCTGCTGATGTGGGCGGAACTGCCCATCGAATTCGCCGACCCCTATCTGCAGGCGAAAGCCGGGCCCTGATCTGGCGGCTTTACTTGACAGGCGGGACCAGAACAGTCTTCGCCTTGCGGATATGCTCGCGATAGATCGTGTACAGGCCGGTGGCAACGATTATGGCCGCGCCGATAATCGTGTAGATGTCGGGCAGGTCACCGAAGAACAGAAAACCGACCGCCGTCGCCCAGACAAGCAGCGTATAGCTGAACGGCTGCAGTACCGACGCCTGCGCGTGCTGTAGCGCCATGATCAGGAAGATATGCGCGGTCGCGGCCATGACTGAAATCGCGGCCATCTGCCCCCAGCCGGCCAGGTCCGGCGTGATCCAGAAGAATGGCGCGACACACGCCGCCAGCAGGAAGCCGGTGAAGCCCATATACATGGTCGAGGTTTCCGCCGTGTCTGTCTGCCCGACCAGACGCGTCAACACGATATACAGCGCATAGCCAACCGCCGTGGCCAGCGCGAACAGCGCCGAGGGCTCCACCAGGCCGGCGCCCGGGCGCAGGATGATCAGGATTCCGCCAAAGCCGACGATGACGGCCGTCCAGCGGCGCATCCCGACCTGTTCGTGCAGGAAGAACATCGCCATGGCCGTGACGAACAGCGGGGTCGAGGCGATGATCGCATGCGCATCGGCCAGCGGCATGGTCTGCACCGCCAGCACGAAGAACGCCGATTCGGTGATGACGACAACCGAGCGCACGACCTGCAGGACCGGCCGGTTGCTGCGCAAGCTTGCCTTGAAGGTTCCCTTCCGCGTGGCGATCAGGGCGGCGAGCAGCACGAACACCGCATAGCGGACCATCAGGATCTGCGCCGGCGAATACAGATTGGAAATATTCTTGGTGATGCCGTCCTGCACGGCGAAAATCGCCATCGCCGACACGAACAACAGGATGCCGCGCCCCGGCGAGGCGATGGCGTTCATTCAGCCCGCGACGATGTGATAATGCCGGCCGAAGGCGATGGAATCGGTGGACAGCGCCTCGATGCAGGCGCGGCGATAGGGCGTATCGGATATCAGCCGCAGGATGAATGCCTCCAGCGGGTGTTCGGAAGCCAGGCGCGCATGCACTTTCTCCAGCATTTCCGCCGTGGTCATCGCCGCCCATTGCCGGCCGGTGGCCGGCACCTTGGCCAGCGCGACCGCGTTGTTTTCGTGGAAGACATGGCCGCGGCGGCTGATATAGCCGTGCACGGAATCCAGCATGCCGCCGCCGTCTTCCAGCGTGAGGTCGATCCCGTCCAGCCGCCCGTAATGGTAATTCTCCGCGCCCAGTTCGGTGGCGTGCATCACCGGAAGCTGCCCGTCCGACAGCCAGTTGACGAACAGCGTCACCGTTGTGCCGGGGGCCGATTGCAGCATCGCCGGGACCGCGCCATAGCCGGCGATATGCGCCGAATAGACAACATCGAAATCCTTCAGGGCGCAGCGCTGCACGGGAATCACCGCTTGCGCATCGAGCCCGAACTTGCGGGTCAGCTGCGCCGGAGCCTGGTTCGAGCCGACCGCGAGCACCGGTATGCGCCCTTTCGTCAGGGCCGGATCGAAGTCATGCACCGCGCCGCCGCGCCAGGTATAGGAGCGGTCCGGCAGCGGGTAGGGGTAGTCGCGCGCGCGGGCCAGGGCGGCGATGCGGTCGTCGTTGTTCATGGCAATTCCATAGCCCGAATTCGGGCGCTTGTCATTCGGTTCGCGTTGGCTACTGTACCGCCATGTCTTATGGATCCCTGCGCGATTTCATCGCCCGCCTGGAGGCGGAAAACCGGCTGGTACGGGTGTCGGCGCCCGTCTCGCCCTACCTGGAAATGACCGAAATCCAGACCCGGCTGCTGGCCGAGGGGGGGCCGGCCGTGCTGTTCGAGAATGTCGTGAACGAGGACGGCACGCGCCACGACATGCCGGTGCTGGTCAACCTGTTCGGCACGGTGGAGCGGGTCGCCTGGGGGATGGAACGCGAACCCGGCCAGCTGCGTGAAATCGGCGAAACACTGGCCTTCCTGCGCCAGCCTGAGCCACCGGGCGGCTGGCGCGAGGCGATGGGCATGCTGCCGCTGGTGAAAACCGTCATGGCGATGAAGCCGCGCACGGTCCGGTCCGGCGCCTGCCAGGAAATCGTCTGGCAGGGCGATGACATCGACCTTGGCAGGCTGCCGATCCAGACCTGTTGGCCGGGCGAGCCCGCGCCGCTGATCACCTGGCCGCTGGTGGTGACGCAGGGCCCAAATCCGGATGGAAAGCGCGAGGACAGCTTCAACCTTGGCATCTACCGCATGCAGGTCACGGGGCGCGATACGACCCTGATGCGCTGGCTGCGCCATCGCGGCGGCGCGCAGCATCATGCGCGCTGGAAGGCGGAACGGCCCGAACCCCTGCCGGCGGCGGTGGTGATCGGCGCGGATCCGGGCACGATCCTGGCTGCCGTCACGCCGGTGCCGGATACGCTGTCGGAATACCAGTTTGCCGGGCTGCTGCGTGGGCAGAAGCTGGACCTGGTCGATTGCAAGACCATCCCGCTGAAGGTGCCGGCGGAAGCGGAAATCGTGCTGGAAGGCGAAGTCTCGCTCGACGAATACGGCGATGAAGGCCCCTATGGCGACCATACCGGCTATTACAACGCGGTCGAATCCTTCCCGGTGTTCCGGATCAAGGCGATCACCATGCGCCGCAATCCGATCTACCTGTCGACCTTCACCGGCCGCCCGCCGGACGAACCGAGCGTGCTGGGCGAGGCGCTTAACGACGTGTTCGTGCCGTTGCTGCAGCAGCAATTCCCGGAGATCGTCGATTTCTGGCTGCCGCCCGAAGGCTGCTCCTACCGCATCGCGGTGGTGTCGATGAAGAAAGCCTATCCCGGCCATGCCAAGCGGGTGATGATGGGCGTGTGGTCCTACCTGCGCCAGTTCAGCTATACGAAATGGGTCATCGTCGTGGACGACGACATTGACGCGCGCGACTGGAAGGACGTGATGTGGGCCATCGCCACCCGCATGGACCCGGCCCGCGACATCACCATCGTGGAGCACACGCCGATTGACTACCTCGACTTCGCCAGCCCGGATTCCGGGCTGGGGTCGAAAATCGGGCTGGACGCGACCAACAAATGGCCGCCGGAAACCAAACGCGAATGGGGCACCGAACTGCGCATGACCGACGCCGTGGTCGAAAAGGTCGATGCGATGTGGCGCGATCTTGGGCTGCCGGGCAGCGGCAAGCCGATCTGGAAATAGGAGAACGCGATGAGCGACGACACCGAAAAGAACTATGTCGCCGATCCCGGCCGGGTCGCCGAACTGGCGCGGGACATTCGGGATGGCGTGCTGTCGCCGGTCGATCTGGTGCAGCGCTGTCTCGACCGGATCGCGGCGGTGGACGGCGATGTGGAGGCCTGGCGCGAACTCGATTCCGACAGGGCACTGGCGATGGCCGCGGTGCTGACGGCGGAAGCGAAGGCGGGAACTGTTCGCGGGCCGCTGCACGGCATCCCCGTCGGGGTGAAGGACATCATCGATGTCGCCGGGCTGCCGACGCGGTGCAACAGCAATTCCCTCGCCGATACCGCCCCCGCGACGGCGGATGCGGAAATCGTCGCGGCGCTGCGCGCGGCGGGCGCCATCGTGCTGGGCAAGACGCATACGACCGAATTCGCGCTGCGCGATCCGTCACCCGCCCGCAACCCGCATAACCTGGAACATACCCCCGGCGGATCGAGCAGCGGGTCCGCGGCGGCTATTGCGGCCGGGATGGTGCCTGTCGCGCTCGGCACCCAGACCATGGCCTCGGTCAACCGGCCCGCCGCCTATTGCGGCATCGGCGCGTTCAAGCCGACGACCCGGGCAATGCCGGGCGCGGGGATCGCGCTGTTGTCCTCGCTCTATGATACGGTCGGCTTCTATGGCGGCCGGGTCGAAGATGCCTGCACGGTGTTCGAGGCGGTCTGCCCGCCGGGATTGCGGGGCGCGGGGGTAACCGATGATCCCGAACGGACGTTGAGCGTCACGGTGCTGACCGACCCGTTCATCGAATCCGCTGACGCCGAAATCCACCGCGCCACCGCCAATGCGGCGGACCGGATGCGCGATGCCGGGCATGCGGTTGCGACAACCGCCTCGCCGGTGTCCTTCGAGGCGCTGTTCAAGGCGCATCGCCTGGCGATGGAGTACGAAATCGGGCGTATCCGCCGCGCCTTCCTGGACGAACCGCAGGGCATGATCGGGCCGCTGCTGCTGGAAACCATCCGCGACGGGTTGAAGATTTCCGACGAGGCCTATTTCGCGGCGCGCCGCGCGATGGATGCGATGCGCGCCGATTTCTTCGCCGCCTTCCCCGCGACCGATGCGTTCCTGTGGCCGGCAACGCCGAAACCGGCCCCAAAGGGCCTCGCCTGGACCGGGGACGCCAGCTATATCTCGCCCTGGACGGCATTGGCCGGCCCGGTCGTGACCATGCCGTCGGGCAAGGTGGCGGCGGGGCTGCCGGTCGGCTGCCTGCTCGCCGGCGCGCCGGGCACCGACCTTGCCTTCGCCGGTATCGCGCGCCGCCTCGCCGCCGCGGCGGAAGACCATGATACGGTCCTGTAGATCCGGTTGGCGAATGGAAACAGGCTAATGAGCAAGGCATTCACCAAGGAAACCGAGGTCGAGGAGGTCGAGCCCGATGCCGGGCCGGCAATTCCGCAGGGCGTGAAGAACTACATCACGCCGGAAGGCTTCGAGAAGATGCGGGCGGAGCTGAAACAGTTGCTCAGCGAGGAGCGCCCCAAGGTCGTCGATGTCGTGTCCTGGGCCGCGGGCAATGGCGACCGGTCGGAAAACGGCGATTATATCTACGGCAAGAAGCGCCTGCGCGAAATCGACCGCCGCATCCGCTTCCTGCAGAAACGCATGGAAATCGCGGAGGTCGTCGATCCTGCGAAACAGACCAGCCGCGACCGGGTCTATTTCGGCGCCACTGTCACCTATTGCGACGAGACTGACCGCGAACGCACGATCCGCATCGTCGGCATCGACGAAGCACGGCTGGAGAATGGCGAGGTCAGCTGGGTTTCCCCCATCGCTCGCGCGCTGATGCGGGCCAGCGAAGGCGATGTCGTCAGGGTGAAGACGCCGAACGGCGAGGTGGAAATCGAGGTCGTGACGATCCGTTACGGAACGGCCTGATGCCAGTCTACAACTGGTCGGCGCCCGCCCGCGCCGCGTAATAGTCCCAGGCGCGTTCCATCGCCAGCGGCCCGATCAGCGCTTCGGGTGTTTTCTCGATTTCGCCGGGGCTGAGATAGGTCACATTGCCCAGCGGCATCGCCTGCAGCTGCAGCTTGGCATTCACATGGGTATAAACGGCGGCGAGCGTCACTTCCCGGACGCTGGCGCCGGTCACGGTGCAGCCATGGCCGCGCATCAGTACGACCCGTGCATCGCCCAGCGCCTTCGCCATGTCGCGCGCCTGATCCATATCGGTCACCAGCAGCGATGTGTCGCCGAACCGGTCCGCGATGTCCCATACGGGGACATGGCCGCCGATAACGCCGGTAGTATGCACCAGCGGGCGAAGCGGCGTCTTTGTGACCGTGAAGGGGAGGATTTCATGCGCGTGGTTATGGATGACCGCATGCACATCCGGCCGGGCTTCGTATATCGCGCCGTGGATATGCCGCTCGGCATAGGGCTTGCGGTCATCCTTGCTGATGCTGTCGCCGGTCAGGTGAAATTCCATGATATCGGCGGCCGTCACCAGCGACGGGCTACGTGACCGTGAAATGAAATACTGTTCCGGTTTCCCGGGATTTCGCGCGCTGACATGGCCGAACGCATCGGCGACCCCTTCATGGGCCAGAATGCGGTTCGCGATCACGATATCGCGCTTGATTTCGGTAATCCTGAACATGGCGAAAGCCCTGTGAGACGGGCCCAGATGGGTCCGGAGGCGCGAAGCCTATCCCATAACCAGCCCGCCATCCACAAATAGCGTCTGGCCGGTCATGAAGCGGCTCCACTCGGAGGCAAGGAACAGGACCGGACCGGTCACGTCTTCCGGCGTCGCGATGCGGCGCAGCGGAGTCTGTTCGATGATGGCGTCTTTCACCGTTTCCTTCGTGCCGCGGCTGGAATCGGTCGGATAGACCAGCCCCGGGGCGATGCAGTTCACGCGGATGCCCAATGGTCCCAGTTCCGCGGCCAGGGTGCGGCTGAACCCGACCAGCGCGGATTTGGCGGTGGTGTATTCGTGATAGGGGACGACGGCGCGCGCGACCAGGTCGGTTGCGATATTGACGATGCTGCCCTGGGCCCGCTGCTTCATCACCGGCAGCACCGCGTGGCACAGGTTGAAAGTGGACTGCAGCGCGCTGTCCACCTGATCGCGGTAATCGGTCCAATCCAGTTCATCGAATCGTTTTCGGTTGTCCGGATCGAAGGCGTAGGGCCGGAAGGCATTATTGACCACGGCATCGATCCGGCCGAATTCCTCCGCCACCGTATCGACCATCCGCTGCATCGCCGCCGCGTCGGTGACATCGGCCCGCACCGCCCAGGCGTCGCCGCCCGCCGCCTTGCAGGCTTCGACGGTGCGATTCGCGGCGTCTTCGTTCTGCAGGTAGTTTACGACCACGTTGCCGCCTTCCGCGGCGAAGGCCCTGGCGATGGCGGCGCCGATACCCCGGCTGGCGCCGGTGACAATGATGGTCTGGCCGCGAAAATCCATCGCCAAGCGCCGCCCCGGGGCTATTTCGGCAACAGGTCGGAGCGCACGACTTTGGTGATGTCGATGTCGTTCTTGATCAGGCCGAGCAGCTTGAAGGTCGCCACGCCCTGTTCCAGCGGTTCGATATCGAATGCGCCGAGCCCCTGTTTCGCCGTGGTCGGTGAAATCGCGGAGAGGTTTCGCAGCTTGATGATGCCCAGGTTGACCTTTTCGTCCTTGCCGTTGATCGCGCGGGTCACTGCGATCTTCGCGGCTTCCACCGGCTTCGAAATCATCCAGGCCGCGCTGTCCCGATAGGCTTCCAGGAAACGGCGCAGCAACGCCTTCTTCGTGTTGTACATTTCTTCCGTAACGACAAAGAAGTCGCTGGGCAGGTTCAGGTAGTCGCGGATCTCGATCACATTGACATCGCCCAATCCCTTCAGTCTGCCGACATACAGCCCTGTATCGGTTGCCGATGTGGCGTCGACCTGTCCCTGGATGACCGGCGCGAAATTGAGCAGGCCGGTAACCTCGATACTGACATCCGCTTCGGACATGCCGGCTTGCGCCAGCAGGAGCTGCAGGTTCTGCCGGGTGCCGCTGTTCAGGCTGTAGACGCCGACGCGCTTGCCTTTCAGGTCCGCTGGCTTGGTGATGTTGCGGGATTTCGGCGAAACGACATTGAATACGTTCTGTGGATAGATGTTGTAGATCGCGACCAGCTTCTCGCCCTTGTCGAGTGCGATGAACAGGCTGGCGGGATCGGTGAAGGCGATGTCCGCCTGCCCCGAAAGCATGTTGACGATGGCCGAGCCGCCGCCTGTGCCCGGAATGAAGTTGAGCTCGATCCCCTTCGCCTTGAAGAAGCCCTTGTCCGGTTCCGCCAGCAGGTTGGTGATCTCGCTGATGGCCGGGCCCCAGCCGGCGACGGTGACCTTGTCCCGCGCCTGGGCACTGGCCTGGCCAGCCAGCGCCAGAATGGCGGAAAAGGCGAGGAGGAAGGGGGCGCACAGCAACTTGCGGATCATTGTTCGGTTCCTGTCACATGTTTGCGAAGCAGCCATTTTTCGAACCAGATGGTCGCCTGAAAGAGGAGCATTCCGAGTATCGTTATGACGATCAGTATGGCGAACATCAAGGGAGAGTCCATCATCCCCTGAGAGGCGATGATCATCGCGCCCAGCCCCTCGCGTCCGCCAACAAATTCGCCGACCACCGCGCCGACCAGCGACAGCACAACCGCAACCCGGAACCCGGCCATGATGACCGGCAGGCCGGCTGGAATTTTCAGCCGCATCAGTGTCTGCATCCGTGTCGCGCCGAGCATCCGGAACAGCTCGCGCTTCTGCGGATCGATATGCTGGATCGCGGTCAGCGTGTTCTCCAGCAGCGGGAAAAAGCAGATCAGCGCCGTGATGACCACGATGGAAGTCATGCCGAACCCGAACCAGATGATGAACAGCGGCGCCAGCGCCAGCTTCGGGATTACCTGGCTGGCGATAATGTAGGGATACAGCACCCGTCGCAGGATGGCTGATTCGCCCAGTACGATCCCGCAGGCGAAGCCGATGATGCAGCCGGTGGCCAGCCCCAGCAGCATTCCCGCTGTTGTCATCCAGATATGCGGCAGCAGGTATCCGCTGGCCAGTCCGTTCCACAGCGTGTCCAGCACCGCCGACAGCGACGGCAACACCAGTTCGGGAAAGCCGGAGACGCGGGAAAACACCTCCCAGCCGATGAGGCAGGCAATGAACAACGCGGCGGAAACCAGCTTGTGTTTCATGCCGGCGCATCCATCGCGTGGCGGACATCCGCACAGAGTTCGTTGAAGGCATGGCTGAACCGGATTTCCCCGTCACGCGGCCGGGGCAGGGGTACCGGCAGGTCGCGGATCAGCCGCCCGCGATCCATCACCGCGACCCGGTCGGCCAGGTAGACCGCTTCGCGGATGTCATGGGTGACGAACAGCACGGTGGTGTTGCGCAGCCGGAACAGGTGCAGCAGATCGTCCTGCAACTCCTCGCGCGTGATCGCGTCCAGCGCGGCGAAGGGCTCGTCCAGCAGCAGCACCGGTGGCTCCAGGATCAGCGCGCGGGCGATGGCGACGCGGCTTTGCTGGCCACCGGAAAGCTGCGTCGCGTTGCGGTTGCCCAGTCCGGACAGCCCGACCAGCGCCAGGAGTGATTCCAGATTTTCCCGGTCGGCGGGACCGGGTTTCCGTTTCAGTGAAATCGGCAGCAGGATGTTTTCCGTCACTGTGAGCCATTCCAGCAGGGTCGGCCGCTGGAAGACGAAGCCGACCTGCGCGCCCGGCTCGCGCACAGTCCGGCCCTGCAAGGCGATCGACCCGCGATCCGGCTGCAGCAGCCCGGAGACGAGTTTCAGCAGGGTGGTCTTGCCACAGCCGCTGCGCCCGACAAGGCAGTGGAATTCGCCCTCGCCGATGGACCAGTCGAAGCCGTCGACGATCAGCTCCGGCTTTCCTTGGGTATCGCGATAGGTATGGGTGACGCCCCGCAGGCTGACAAAATCCATCGGCCCGCGTCAATCGGTATAGGGGGCAAAGGCTTCGGCGGCGGCTTCCGCCGAGTGCTCGATTTCGACCATGCTGACCAGGTCCAGCAGGTTGAAGCGCCCGTCGTGATGCCAGCCCGCTTCCGGCGCGCTCATGCTGCCCAGCGCGCAGATACGGGTTACGCCTGCCGCGCCCAGCACGCCTGACAGGCGATGCAGTTCTGCCGGCGCGGCGGCGATCCCGACCGTCTGCAGAAAGGACCTGAACGGTGCAATGACGGGCGCGACCTCGTCCAGCGAATCGATCGCGACGATGCGGATCGTCCGGTTCAGGCCGCTGGGGTTCAGGGTGGCGGTATCTTCGGAATAGACCGCGCACCACGCGCCGTCCGCACCGGCAATGACCGTCATCTCCGGATGGGACAGGGCCTCGGTTTCCGCCGAATCGCGCCAGGCGGCGATGCCGCCGGCCTCGGCGATGGACAGCGCGCGGCGGGGATATTTCGTCTCGAACCCGGCCAGCGCATGGGCGACATAATTCGTGAACTCGCGCGGCGAAACCCTGCCGCCGCGTTCGACGAAGAACAGATGCGGCGAATAGCAGCCCTGCTGGTCGTAGCGCACCACGTCATAGGCGGCCTGCTGCGCGACACCCGGCGCCTTGCGCGTGTCCAGTGCCGCGCGGGAAACCAGGCCAAAACTGACCTTGTGCCCATGCGGCAGGTAGCGCGTCGTGACCGGAATCCGCTGGCGCAGGTCGGACAGCGATTCGTTGCCGCCATAGGCGATGACCGTATCGGCCTGTTTCAGCAGCGCTGTCTCGCGCACCGCGTCGCCGCCCTTCCACCAGACGACGGCCAGGCAATCCGCCAGCCGGGGTTCGACCTCGGTCAGCAACTGCGCGAACCAGCCGGCGAACAGCGGTTCGCCGCTGGGCAGTTTGCCGATGCTGCCGGCCTTGACCAGCAGTCCGGCGACCATGCTCCACAGTGGCAGCCCCGGCACATTCCCGGCCCAGACATGAACCAGCAGGTCCGGGCCGATGGCCTTCGTGAATCCGCCCTTCGGCGCGGGCTGGAATTCGTCCAGTATTTTCGGGTTGGCGAAATCCTCGGCGATGAATTTCTGCAGTTCCGGCTTGCGGAAGGTTTTCAGGTAACCGGTCAGGCCAAGCCGCACCATTTCCGCATCGTAACCCGTGACCAGCGGCAGCAGCGCCTCGCATTTCCGGCGGCAGGGGTCGTTCCGGTCCAGCAGCCGGGCGATGGCGCGGTCGATCACATCGACGATCTCCGACACCGTCATGGCTTTCAATACGTCGCGGCTCGCCTGCTTTATCCGTGCCGACAACGCATCCATCTGCGCGACGGTCAGCACCGGCACTGCGACGTCCAACGTCGCATTGCCGCGCGTGAAGTTCAGCGCCTGCCAAGTGATATCGGTGTCGGCGATTCCCTGAAGATACCCTGCCCGTTCGGTCAACCGACTATCCCCTCGCGGCTTCCAGGAAGGCGTCAACCGCCATGGAACAGCCCTTGGCTTCCGCGCCCTGCACCCGGCCCAGCAGCAGGAAGCCGCCATCGACCGCGATACCGGCGTCTTCCGTCAGGATGGTGGAAACACAGTTGAAATGCGCCAGGTCGCAATGCACGATCACCCCGGTGTCGCCGCGCGGCAGTTCCGCACCGGTCAGCGGGTTGATGATCCGGCTGCGGATCCAGTGCGGCCCGGATTTCACCGAGGGCACGACCACGTTGCCGTTGTCATAGAACTGGGTGCTCAGCTCGGTCATGCCGTACATGTTGATGCAGTCGCGGCGCGGCACGCCGAAGGCGGCGGAAAGCTGGGCGAAGAAATCGTCCATGTCCAGTTCGCGCGACTGGCCCTTGAACCCGCCGGTATCGAGGATCCGGCTGCCCGCCGGCAGTTTCGCACTGCGGCCGGTATCCCGCATTTCGTCCATCAGGTGCACGAAGCTGTAGGTCGCGCCCAGCAGCGCATAGGGTTCGCCACTTGTCTCGGCATGGTCCAGCGCGGCATACAACGTGTCCGTATCCAGCCCGTCCGGCCCGATCAGGCCATGGCTGTCGGCGGTACCGAACTCCCGCTTCGCCAGCGCCAGGTAATGCGCCAGCGAAGAGTTCGGCATCATGCTCTCGTCGGGAAACAGGATACCGATGCGGGTTTTGTCGCGCCCCGCCATGAAGCGTTCGCGGAAATGCGTCATCATCGACGCGTCATAGACCCGCAGGTCCGGGTGATGGCACTTGCCGCGCAGCCCGCCCTTTGTGGTGCCGCTGGTCATGAACACCGCTGCGGCATCTTCCGGTGCGCAGCAACTCAGCGTCAGGTCCTTATAGGCATTGATCGGTAAGGCGGGAATGTCGCGCCAGTTCTTCACCGTCCGCGCCGTCCGCCCGCGCTGCTGGCAGAAGCGGCGATAGGGCGCGTTGTGTTCGAACTGGTAGCCGAAAACGCGCAGCGCCATCGCGTTGAATGCCTCGTCATCCGCGCCATCGCGCGCGATGAAGGCGAGCAGTTCGTCGATAATTTGCGCTTCGGTCATGCGGGTTGAACCTGTTGGCGGGCCGTTGGCGCTAGCTTGGGCAGAAACCCTTGCAAGTCAACCGGGTTTGTCACGCGCGGTGCGGCTCATTTCAACCCGCCCAGCAGCGGGACGAAGGCGACCGGGAGTTTGCAGCTTTCGCGGACCGCGCCGGTCTCGGCGTCCTTTTCCATCACAATCAGCGACTGGGTCATGTCCTGGCGGCCAAGCGGGATGACCATGCGGCCGCCGGGGCGGAGCTGTTCCAGCAGCGCCGCCGGCAGTTTTGCCGCCGCAGCTGTGACGAGGATCGCGTCATAGGGCGCCTCCGCCGGCCAGCCCCGGCTGCCGTCGCCATGGATCACGGTGATATTGCCGTAGCCCAGCCGTTTCAGCCGCGCTTTCGCGTCGTCGGCCAGCGATGCGATCCGCTCGACCGTCACCACGGTTTCCGCGATTTCCGCCAGCACCGCCGCCTGGTAACCGCAGCCGGTGCCGATTTCCAGGACATGCGATTGTGGCGTCAGGGCGGCGAGTTCGGTCATGATGGCGACGATATAGGGTTGCGAGATCGTCTGGCCCTGCCCGATGGACAGCGGGCGGTTCTGGTAGGCCAGGTGCCGCAGGTCGTCGGGCACGAATTCATGGCGGGGCACCCTGTTCAGGGCGGCGATGACGGCCGGCGAAAGTTGGTCTTTTCCCGGGTAGTCGCTGGTCGCGGCGACTTCCCGCGCGATGGCGTCCAGCAGGCTTTGGCGCGCTTGCGCGTTTGCATCGGTCATGGTGCGGCACCGTTCACTGGATCGCGGCAAAGGTCTTGCGACTTCGGTCATCGTAACACATATAGCGGTAGGTTTAGACAAGGGGTGGATACAGAACGCCATGGCAACAAAAGAAAAATCCGGAAAAAGCGCGAAGAAGTCGACGAGCGGCGAAACGCATTCGTTTCAGGCGGAAGTCAGCCGTCTGCTGGATATCGTCGCCAACGCGCTGTATAGCGAAAAGGAAATCTTCATCCGCGAACTGGTGTCGAACGCGGCGGATGCCTGCGACCGGCTGCGCTACAAGGCGATTACCGAGCCGGCGCTGACCGAAGGGGATCCAAATTTCCGCATCGCCATCGACGTCGACAAGGACGCGCGCACGCTGACGATTACCGATAACGGGCTCGGCATGACCCATGACGAGATGGTCGAGAACCTCGGCACCATTGCGCGGTCCGGCACGACCGCCTTCGTCGAACAGCTTTCCGGCGATGCGAAGAAGGACATTTCCGTCATCGGCCAGTTCGGCGTCGGTTTCTATTCCAGCTTCATGGTCGCCGACACGGTCGATGTCATCAGCCGGCAGGCCGGCTCGGACGAGGCCTGGCAATGGTCGTCCGACGGCAAGGGCGCCTTCACCATGGCCGAAGCGCAGGCGGACAGCCGCGGCACGCGCATCACCCTGCACCTGAAGGAAGACCAGGCGGAATACGCCGATGCCTATCGGGTGCGCAATGTGGTCAAGACCTATTCGGACCATATCGCCTTCCCGATCACGGTAAAGGACGTCAAGGCCGAGGACGCGGCCGACAAGGCGCCGGAAGCGGTCAATACCGCGTCCGCCCTGTGGACGCGCCCGGCGAGCGAGGTCACCGACCAGCAGTACAATGAATTCTTCCACCATGTCTCCCACACGCCGGGCGACCCGTGGACGAAGCTGCATTTCCGCGCCGAGGGCGTGATCGAATATACCGGGCTGCTCTATATCCCGGCATCGAAGCCGTTCGACCTGTACACGCAGGAAAAGGCGTCCAAGGTGCGGCTCTACGTGAAGCGCGTGTTCATCACCGATAATTGCGAGGAGCTGGTGCCGCGCTGGCTGCGCTTCCTGCACGGGGTGATCGACTCATCCGACCTGCCGCTGAATATCAGCCGCGAGATGCTGCAGAACAATCCGGTCCTGACCCGCATCCGCAACGGCATAACCAGCCGCGTGATCCGCGAGCTGGAATCGAAGGCGGAAAAGGACACCGAAGCCTATACGGCCTTCTGGGACAATTTCGGCGCGGTGTTGAAGGAAGGGCTGTATGACGGCACGGGCGACCGTGATGCGCTGCTCGGCCTCACCCGTTTCCGCTCCACCCATGGCGACGGGCTGGTGTCGTTGAAGGACTATGTCGGCCGGATGAAGGAAGGCCAGACGGCCATCTATTACATCACCGGCGACGACCTGGATGTGGTGAAGCGCAGCCCGCAGCTCGAAGGCTTCCGCTCGCGCGGGGTCGAGGTATTGCTGATGACCGATCCGGTGGACCAGTTCTGGGTGCCGATGGTCGGCCGGTTCGACGACAAGCCGTTCAAATCCGCGACCCAGGGCGGCGCGGATCTGTCATCGATCAAGAAGACGGACGGCAAGGACGAGGATAAAGCCGAGGACACACCCGCCGAGGAGGATATCGGCCGGCTGACCGCCGCGCTGAAGCTGGCGCTCGGCAAGAACGTCAAGGATGTGCGGTCCTCCGACCGCCTGACCGAAAGTGCGGTCTGTCTCGTCGCCGGGGAAGGCGACCTGGACATGAACCTGGAGCGGATCATGAAGATGCACGGTCAGGTTTCGGAACGCGCGCCACGGATCCTGGAGGTGAACCCGTCGCATCCGCTGATCCGGCAACTCGCCGAACAGGCCAAGGCGGATTCCGGCGGTATGGAGGATGCGGCCTTCCTGTTGCTCGACCAGGCCAGGATCCTCGAAGGCGAACAATTGCCGGATCCTGCCGCGTTCGCGCGGCGCATGTCGGCGGCGATGGCCAAAGGGATCGGCGCCTGATTATCTGACGGTTGTTTCCGTCGCGGTACGCGGGTTTCCCCGCGTACCGTTCTTGGCTTAAACTGTGCCTTCATCCGAGACGGAGACGGCATCATGCGCCTTACCCGCATCGCGTACAGCCTTGCCGGCACGATGATCTTCCTGTGGCCGGGCATCGTGTCGGCCGATCCGAACTGCACCTGCCGCTATCGCGGCCAATCCTATACGGTCAGTTCTTGCGTGTGTATCGATACGGGCGAAGGCCCGCGTCTCGCCTGTTGCGGTCTCGTCCTGAACAATACGTCCTGGTCGTTTACGGACCAGTCCTGCCCGATGGCGTCGCAGAATCCGCCGGGCATCACCCGGTCCGTGGCGCTGTCACGGATGCCCGAATCGCCGCGTTTCCGCGTCAGTCCTGCGGAAAGGTAACCGCTTCGATCTTGTTGCCTTCCGGATCAAGGATGAACGCACCGTAATAGGTTGTCATGGCGCCCTGCCGCGTCCCGGGTGCGCCGTCGCTGCGCCCGCCGCCGGCCAGCGCAGCGGCGAAGAAGGCATCGACCGCGTCCCGGCTGCGTGCCCGCAGGCAGATATGGGTGCCCGTTCCACTTGGCTCCGGCGCCTTGCCGGGGCGCGCATTCAGCCAGAATTCGGGATATTTCTTGCCGAACCCGACCGTGCCCTCCCGGTCGACCAGCCGGGTCAGCCCGATGGTCGCCAGCAGGGTTTCGTAATAGGCGGCACTTCCGGCGAGGTCGCCGACTGCTATGGAAACGTGGTCAATCATCCGGCGACCCCGTCAGACATTGCCCCGTGCCGCGATCCGGTCGGCCCGCGCGATCAGTCGCTGGGCGCGGATCACCACCGGAATGTCGATCATCTTGCCGTCCAGCGACCACGAGCCCCGCCCTTCGGCCATAGCCTTCTTGTCGCCTTCCACGACCCGTCTTGCATGAGCGACCGCCTCCGGCTTCGGGCTGAATTCCTCATTGAGGACCGCGACGTTTGACGGGTGGATGCAGGAGGCGCCCTCGAAACCGAACTTGGCCGAATGGCGCACGACGGCGCGATAGGCTTCCGCATCGCTGAAATCGGCAACCGTGCCGATCAGCCCCATCGGCGTCAGCCCTGCGGCGCGGGCTGCCAGCAGCGATTGCTGCTTGGGATACTGGTAGACTTCCGGGTCCGGTTCGAAACCGCAGTCCAGCGCGAAATCCTCCCCGCCCAGCAGGACGGTCGCGACACGCGGGCTGGCCTTGGCGATGGCGTGCAGCGAAAAGAAGGCATCCGCCGTCTCCACCATCGGGATCAGCCGCGTCGTACCGACCCGCATGCCGCGCTTGGCTTCCAGGCTGTCCACCAGTTCCGCCAGCAGCTTGACGTGGTCGGCGCTCTGCACCTTCGGCAGTTTCAGTGCTGTGATCAGCGGTGAAATCGCGGCTTCGATATCCCGCACCGCCAGTTCCAGTTCCCGGTTGATGCGGACCAGCACATCGGCGCCGTTGCGCGCGACCTTGACCGCCGCTTCCTGGACAAGTGTGCGGGCGTGATCCTTTTCGGAGGGCGTGACGCTGTCCTCCAGGTCGAGGATGACGCCGTCGGCGCCGCGTGTATGCGCCTTGTCGACATAGCGGTCGACATTGACCGGCACGTATAGAAGCGAGCGCCAGACCGGGTTGTCGTTTATTGCCGCATTCATGTCATTCTCCCCTTATTGCTACCTGCGTCACAGGACGCCGCGTTCCTTCAGCGCCGCGACTTCCGCCGCGCTGATGCCGATGCGGCCCAGAATTTCCGCATTGTGCTGGCCCAGCGAGGGGGCCGGCCGCGCGAACCCGCCCGGCGTGCGCGACAGGCGCGGCACGATATTGTGCATCGCGACCTTGCCCATATCCGCGTCGGGCAGTTCCACATTGATCTCGCGTTCGCGGAAATGCGGGTCTTCCATGATCTGCGCGATGTTGTAGACCGGCGCCACGGTAACATTCTCGCGGTCGAATATTTCCATGCATTCGTCCAGCGTCCGGGCGCCGATCCAGCCGCCGACGATCTCGTCGACTTCCTGCCGGTTTTCGACTCGGACCGTGTTGGTGCGGAATTTCGGATCGCTGTTCATATCGTCGCGGCCGATGACGCGGAAGATGCGCTCGGCCATCGACTGGATCGAGCCGGACATCGCGAGCCACTTGCCGTCGCTTGTCGCATAGACATTGCGCGGCGATGAGGTGTTGGAGCCGCTGCCGGCGCGCTCGCGCACATCGCCCGTGACCTGGTGCCAGGCGGCTTCCGCGCCGAGGATCGAATACATCGGCTCCAGCAGCGACAGGTCGATGACCTGCCCGTCGCCGCCCTTTACCTCGCATTCGCGAATCGCAATCAGCACTGCCATGGCGCCATACAGCCCGGCGATCATGTCCGCCATGGCGAGCGGCGGCAGCACCGGTTCGCGGTCCTCGAAGCCGTTGCGGTCGGCAAATCCGGACATCGCCTCGACCAGCGTACCGAAGCCCGGCCGGTGTTTGTAGGGGCCGGTCTGGCCGAACCCCGAGACGCGGACAAGAATCAGCTTCGGGTTGCGGGCATGCAGGACATCGGGGCCCAACCCCATTTTCTCCAGCGTGCCGGGGCGGTAGTTTTCGATCATCACGTCGGCCTGTTCGACCAGCCGCAGCAGGATATCCCTGGCGTCAGCTTCGCGCAGTTCCATCGAAACGCTTTTCTTGTTGCGCGCATAGACCTTCCAGTTGACCGGGATATTGTTCGTCAGCCAGTGGCGCAGCGGGTCGCCCTTGTCCGCGGGTTCGATCTTGATCACCTCCGCGCCGTAATCGGCAAGCTGCAGGCTGACCATATTGCCGGCGACAAGACGCGACAGGTCCAGCACGGTTTTGCCGTCCAGCGGCCCCTTGAAATTCTCGTCGAAACTCAGCACGTCATTTCCCTTCTGCGGATGATCCCGGCAATCAAGGCGTCACACGCCGTCCGCCGCAAGCAGAAAATCCCGGAACAGCCTTACTTTGTGCATGCTGCCCTTGGCCCGGGGCCAGGTCAGGTAGTAGCGCCGGCCGCTCGGCACGCGCAGGTCGAAAGGCGCGGTCAGCCGTCCGGATTCGATGGCCTGTCCCACCGCCAGGACCGGCACGATGGCGACGCCCTGGCCCTGAATGGCGGCCTCGACGGCCATCGCCGCGTCCTCGAACACCGGGCCGGTCAGGCTGTCGGCCCCCTGCAGCCCGGCAACGGCGAACCAGCGGGGCCAGGCGTCCGAATGGCTCGCCAGATGCAGCAGCGTCGTCCGCGCCAGCGCCGCCGGCGTATCGGGCACCGGGTGGTCCGGGCTGCAGACCGGGATCAGGTCTTCCCGGCCGATTTCCCGCGATTCCAGGCTTGCGCTGTCCGCATCCTCGCCCAGCACCGCGATGTCGATCCCCGACCCGTGCAGCGCCGCCGCGGTTTCCAGGACCCGCAAATGCACCGACAATGCCCGGTGGGCACGCTGGAAGTCGGCCAGCCTGCCGATCAGCCACCGGCTCGCCACGGTCGTGGCGCCGACCGTCAGCACGGCGTCTTCGGGGCGCCGCATCAGCCGCGCCGACGCCGATTCGATCCGCGCCAGCGCCTCGCGGATATCCGCCGCGTAATGCTGCCCGGCATAGGTCAGTTCAATCGAACGGCCGACCCGCTGGAACAGCTTCTGGCCCAGATGGCTCTCCAGCGTGGCGACCTGCCGGCTGACCGCGCCCTGTGTCACGCCAAGATCCTGCGCGGCGCGGGTGAAGCTCAGCAGCCGTGCGGCACTTTCGAAGGCGCGGGCGGCGTTCAGCGGGGTACGAAAGGGGCGGTCGAACGAGTCCATGATTATCCATGATATTTTCTCATAGATTAATCGCCATTCTTTTGCTTGTCGATATACCCCGTGATCGGACACATTCCCGGTCCCGGTTCTGAAACGAGGATTCGCCCATGCCGCCGCGCAAACGCACGACCAAGCCCGCCCGTATCGCCTTTATCGAGGCGCGCTGGCACGCGGATATCGTCGATCAGGGACGTAACGCCTTTATCGCCGCGCTCTGCGCGCGGGGCATGAAGGAGGAATCAATCGATTTGTTCGATGTACCGGGCAGTCTTGAAATACCGCTGATGGCAAAACGCGTCGCCGAAACCGGGAAATACGCCGCCATCGTCGGCGCCGGCCTTGTCGTCGATGGCGGCATCTACCGGCATGAATTCGTGGCGCAGGCGGTCCTGAACGGGATTGTGCAGGTATCGCTGGAAACCGGCGTGCCGGTCATTTCCATGGTGCTGACCCCGCACCGGTTCCATGAACATGACGAACACAACCGGTTCTTCCGCGAACATTTCAAGGTCAAGGGCGTCGAGGCCGCGGCGGCCTGTATCGACATGCTGGCGGGGCTGGCGACGGTAAAATAGCGGCTGCCGGATCAGGGCGCCCGGGC
>JAQCHR010000342.1 GCA_027619655.1 Pseudomonadota bacterium | reverse complement strand
CAGCTCCTTCATTTCCAGGATCGCGGCGTCCGGCCGCCCTTCCGGCGACCTGGCGACATGGGCGTTCACCACTTCACCGAGAACGACGTGATGGTCGCCCTGTTCAACGATCTCAACCACCTTGCATTCGACGCTGGCCTGCGCGTTCTGCAGGACCGGCGACCCGGTGACTGCGCCTGCCTCGAAGGGTTCGCCGCTGATCAGATGGCCATCGACCTCCGCCGGCTTGAAGAAGCCGAAGGCGAGGCCCTGCTGGCCCTTGCCAAGCATATTGAGCGCAAAGCTGCCGGATTTCTTGAGGATCGCATAGGCGCCAGAATCCGCCTTCACCCCGACCACCACCAGCGGCGGATTGAAGGAGGTCTGCGTCACCCAGTTGACCGTGGCCGCGCCGATAGCGTCGCCGTCCTTCGCCGTCAGCACGTAGATGCCGTAGGGGATCATCCTGAGGGTCGTTTTTTTCGCATCTGCATCCATTTCTCTCTCCCTGGAAGTCTGATTGCAAAAGAGGGTCAGTAACTGGAAATCGAGATTTCCTTGCTGGTGATGAATTCCAGCAGCGCCGGGGTGCCGGCTTCCGTCTGCGCGATGCCGCGCTTGATCGCGGGAATGATGTCTTCGGGTTTCGTGACCCGTTCGCCATAGCCGCCGAAGGCGCGGGCCATGGCGGCGTAGTCGCCGGAAATGTCGGTCGAGCGGTACTTGTCCGTCGAGTCCTTCATGATCGGCAGTTCGATCGCCATGGAGAAGTTGTTCAGCAGGATCGACAGGATCGGGATGCGTTCGCGCACCGCCGTCTCGAAATCCATGCCGGTGAAGCCGATGGCCGCATCGCCCCAGACGTTGATGCACAGCTTGTCCGGCCTGGCCAGCTTCGCCCCCATGGCGAGGCCGAGCCCGTAGCCGAGCTGGGTCGTCTTGCCCCAGCCGATATAGGACAGCGGCGTGATCGATTCCCAGAAGGGCGAAAGCTGGTCGCGCGGCGAGCCCGCGTCATGGGTAATGATCGTGTTCGGCCGGTCGACCGTATTGGCAAGGTCCCACAGCACCCGGTAGGGCGACAGCGGCGCCTCGTTTGAGGTCAGCTTCGGCATCCATTCCGCCAGCCAGCCAGCCTTGATCGACGCGATTTCCGCTGCGACGGGGCCGGCATCGCGCGCCTTGCCGCCCAGCTTCTCCTTTAGCGCCGGCAGCAGCGCGTCCAGCACCAGCCCCGCATCGCCGACCAGCGCGTGCTTCGACACCACGTCCTTGTCCAGGTCGGCGGGGTCGAGCGTGGAATGCACGATGGTCTTGCCCTTCGGCATGTCGACGCCGAAATTGGTCTGGGTGAAGCTGCAGCCGATGCCGAAGATCACGTCCGCCTTGTCCAGGAAGACGCGCAGCTGCTTGGAGATCGCCCGCCCGCCGGAACCCAGCGACAGCGGATGATTCTCCGGAAAGGCGCTCTTGCCGCCCAGGCTGGACAAAACCGGCGCGCCCAGCAGTTCCGCCAGTTCCTTCAACTGGTCCCAGGCTTCCGCGTAATGCACCCCCTGCCCGGCATAGATGACGAGGTTCTTCGCCCCGGCCAGCACCGCCGCGACCTCCGCCACCGCGGCGGGATCCGGGCCGACCCTTGTGCGATGCACCGGGGTGTAGTCCAGCTCGCCCTGGAATTCCTCGGCGAAGACATCGCCCGGCACCTCCACCAGCGCCGGCCCGGGCCGGCCGTTGCGGATCTGGGTGAAGGCGCGGCGCATCACGTCCGGGATCGACTGCGCGTTGATGATCGGCTCGGACGACTTGGTGACATGCTTGAAGTTCAGGACCGAATTGAAGTTCGGCGACACATGCGCCAGCTTGCGCGGATAGCCCTGCGGGATCACCAGCACCGGGGCCGACTCGCCCCAGGCCTGCGCCACGCCGCCGAAGGCGTTTTCCGCCCCCGGGCCGTGCTGCATCGCAAAGACGCCGACCTTGCGGCCGCTGGACAGCCGCGCCAGCGCGTCCGCCATGTGCAGCCCGATGCGTTCCTGGCGCACGATCACGGGGCGGATATCGGCCCGCGCCGCGAAGTCGATGATGTGGTTGACCGGATAGGCGAACAGGATTTCCACCCCTTCACGCTTCAGGATTTCCGCAATGACTTCTCCCGCTTTCATGCTCTGTCCCTCCCAGGCTGGCGCGATCACGCATATCTCTGGCGCGGCGGCGCATATCTATGGTGGTGGAATGCTACGATCATCCGTACTGCACGGCAATGCGGCCGATCTTTTCCCGCGCCACGATCAGTTTCATGATCTGCGCGGTGCCGTCGCCGATCTCCAGCCCGATCACGTCGCGCAGACGCTGCTGGTGCGGCAGGTCGCGGGAATAGCCGGCATGGCCATGGGTCAGCAGGCATTGATGGATGATCTCCAGCGCGGTCTTGGGCCCGAGCCATTTGGCCATCGCCGCCTCGCTGGTATGCGGCTGGCCGGTGTCGCGCCGCCACAGCGTTTCGTAGCACAGCAGCCGCACAGCCTTGTAATGCGCCTCGCCCTCCGCCAGCGGGAAGCTGACGCCCTGGTACTGCGCCAGCGGGCGGCCGAAGGCCTCGCGTTCCGCGACATGCGGCCAGGTTTCGTCCAGCGAGGCGCGCGCGGCGGCAAGGCATTGCAGCCCGATCAGCGCGCGGCTGTAATCGAACCCGTTCATGACCTGCCGGAAGCCGCCCCCCTCGTCACCCAGCATCATCTCCGCCGGGACGCGCACATTGTCGAAATGCAACGAACCCCGGCCAACCGCTTCCGACCCCAAATCGTCGAACCGCGTGCGCGAGATACCCGGCGCATCCAGCGGCACGAGGAAGGCGCTGACGCCACGCGCACCATCTTCCGGCGCGCCGGTGCGGGCGAAGACCACGGCGAGGTCGGCCTGGTCCGACAGGGAGATCGAGGTCTTCTCTCCGTTCAGCACGCAACTGCCGCCGTCGCGTTCGGCGCGAAGGTGCAGATGGGCGGCGTCCGACCCGCCGCGCGGTTCGGTCAGCGCCAGCGCGACCAGCGCTTCCCCCGCGACGATGCGCGGGATCCATTCGCGGGCCAGCGCCGGGCGGGCATGGGCGGCGATGATCCGGCCGTTCAGCGACCCCAGCACCTGCACATAGCCGACATTCAAATCCGCATGGCAGATTTCCTCCACCACGATGCCGATGCTCGTGCTGTCCAGCCCGAAGCCGCCGAATTCCGCCGGCAGGTCCCCCGCGATCAGCCCCAGCGATCCCATCTCGCGCACCAGCGCCCGGTCGATGACGCCGCTCTCCTCCCGCGCGCGGTATCCCGGCGCCAGCTTCTCGCGGGCGAAGCGGCGGGCGGTATCGCGGATCGCCTGCTGTTCCTCGGTAAACCCGAACTCCATTGTCTTTGCCCCCCGGGACTGGTTGAGTAATGTTCGCATCCTATAGCGCGGCACAGCACAAAGGCGATTGTTTATGAGCGAGGAAAAGACCTTCGGGTTCACCGATGACGAATTGATTGCGCAGCCGACGGTCTTCGCGCCGGACCTGTTCAAGGACAAGGTCGTACTGGTCTCCGGCGGCGGCAGCGGGCTGGGCAAGGCGACGGCGGCGCTGTTCGCGCGGCTTGGCGCGTCGGTCGCGATCTGCGGCCGCAACCCCGACAAGCTGGCGGCGGTAAAGCCGCTGTTCGAGCGCATCGGCGCCGACCTTTGCACCCATGCCATGACCATCCGCGACCCGCAGGCCGTGTCCGACCTGATGGACGCGGTGGCGGACCGCCATGGCGGGCTGGACGTGCTGGTCAACAATGCGGGCGGGCAGTTCCCGCAGCCGGCCATCGACTATTCAGTGAAGGGCTGGAACGCGGTGATCGATACCAACCTGAACGGCAGCTGGTACATGATGCAGGCGGCGGCGCAGCGCTGGCGCGACGCGGAACGGCCCGGCTGCATCGTCAACATCGTCGCCGATATCTGGCGCGGCATGCCCGGCATCGCCCATACCTGCGCCGCGCGGGCGGGCGTGGTGTACCTGTCGAAAAGCGTCGCGGTGGAATGGGCGCCGCTGAACATCCGCGTCAACTGCGTCGCCCCCGGTTGCAACGAAACCGAGGGCTTCGCCGTCTACCCGCCGGAGGGCAGCGCCACCTTTAAGGAATCCAACCCGATGCGCCATGTCGGCGACGCGCAGGACATCGCCGAGGCCTGCGTCTACCTGGCGGCGCCATCCGGTAAGTTCGTCACCGGCGAGGTGCTGACGGTGGACGGCGGCCAGCAGTTGTGGGGCGATTCATGGCCGACGGGGCGGCCGGAGTATTTCAAACTTTAAAAACGGTAGGTTATGATGGCCGCGAGATAAATTAATAGTGCACTGTCTGTACAAAGATAGTAATCGCCTGACAGTCGCCGCTCCGGGGTCAGGGTAGTTTAGGCGGCTTTTTTCTG
>JAQCHR010000341.1 GCA_027619655.1 Pseudomonadota bacterium | reverse complement strand
ATCGTGGCGGACCGTGAACACGCCGCGCTGTGCGGCGTAGTTGGGGCCCTGCACATTATCGACGGACCGCAGGGTGAATTCGTAACCGGCAACTTCGACCGATTCACCGAGCTTGAGGCTCTTTGTCGCTTCGTCCTGCCATATTGAGGCGCCCGTAGCGCCGGCGACGATGATAGCAAACCCGAAATGCGCCAGGGTCATGCCCCAGGCGGAACGGGGCAGACCCGCTGCGCGATGCAGCACCTCCCCGAAAGGCGCGCGACCGAACCCGATACGGCCCGCGAATTCAATCAGCACCGCCGCTGCGAGCCAGCCCGCCACGCCAAGCCCCAGGGCGCCGAAGACCGAACGGCCCCAGGTCAGGTATCCTGCGACGGCAATGGCGACAGCGCCGGCGACGAAGGCGAATTTGAGCCGGCTCAGCGCACCGGCCAGATCGCTCCGCTTCCAGGCCAGCAGCGGGCCGAACCCCAGCGCGATGATCAGCGGCGTCATGATCGGTACGAAGGTCGCGTTGAAGAAGGGCGGGCCGACGGAAATCTTGCCAAGATCCATGGCATCGACCAGCAGCGGATACAGCGTGCCGATAAAGACGGTCGCCGTCGCCGTGGCCAGCAGCAGGTTATTCAGCACGAGCCCGCCTTCGCGGCTGATGGGCGCAAACAGCCCGCCGCCTTTAAGGCCAGGGGCGCGCCAGGCATAGAGCGCCAGGCTGCCGCCGATGGCGATGATCAGCAGCGCCAGGATGAACACGCCGCGTTCCGGGTCGGTCGCGAAGGCATGGACCGAGGTCAGCACCCCCGACCGGACCAGGAACGTGCCGATCAGGCTGAGCGAGAAGGTGATGATCGCCAGCAGGATGGTCCAGGATTTCAGCGCGTCGCGTTTTTCAACCACGATGGCGGAATGCAGCAGCGCGGTGCCGACCAGCCAGGGCATGAAGGACGCGTTTTCCACCGGGTCCCAGTACCACCAGCCGCCCCAGCCGAGTTCGTAATACGCCCACCAGCTGCCCAGCACGATGCCGGCGGTGAGGAACAGCCAGGCAACCAGCGTCCAGGGCCGCACCCAGCGGGCCCAGGCGGCATCGACCTTGCCTTCGATCAGGGCGGCGATGGCGAAGGAAAACGCCATCGAGAAACCGACATAGCCGACATAGAGCATCGGGGGATGCAGCACGATGCCGATATCCTGCAGCAGCGGGTTCAGGTCGCGCCCGTCGATGGGGGCGGGGTCGAGCCGCTCGAACGGGTTCGAGGTCAGCAGGATGAACAGCAGGAAGGAAAAGGCGATCATCGACTGTACCGACAGCGCCCGCGCCTTCAGCGACGGCGGCAGATTGCCGCCGAACAGCCCGACCATCGCACCGAAAACGGCCAGAATCAGCACCCACAGGACCATCGAGCCTTCATGGTTGCCCCAGGCCGCGGCGACCTTGAAGATCATCGGCTGCAGCGAATTGGAATTCTGCGCCACGTTGATGACGCTGAAGTCGCTGGTGGCGAAAGAATAGATCAGGCAGCCGAAACTGGCGGCGACACAGGCGAACTGGACGACCGAGGATGGCGCCGCGACGGCCATCCACCCGGCATCGTTCCGCGCGGCGCCGATCAGCGGGACGATTGCCTGCACCAGGGCGACGACGAGCGCCAGGATCAGCGCAAAATGACCAATTTCCGCGATCATTTTTCGACCTCCATCGGGGATGACTCACCTTTCCACTTGCCGGACCGTTTCAGGGCATCGGCGACTTCGGGCGGCATGTAGTTTTCGTCATGCTTGGCCAGGACGGTGGTCGCATAGAAGCTGCCATCCGCTTCCAGCCAGCCTTCGCTGACGACGCCCTGGCCCTCGCGGAACAGATCCGGCAGCAGGCCCGTGTAGTTTACGACGGTGGTGTGGTTGAAATCGGTGATGTCGAAGCGGGTGTGCCCGTCCGTGCCGGTGCGCACGCTGCCTTCGGCGACGATGCCGCCGATCCGCAAGGATTGCCCTTCCTTGACCGATTTCTCGATCAGGTCCGTCGGGCTGTAGAAGTACAGGATATTGTCCTGGAAGGCGGACAGCACGAGCGCCGCGGCGGCGCCCAGCATCAGCATGCCGATCAGGAGAATCCGCATCCGCCGTTTCTTGCGGGTCGCCGGCGTGCGCCGCGTTGCTGTCATGCTCATGCCTCCCCCTCGTTTTCCGGCGCGGCGCGGCGCTGCCGGCGCAGCGACTGCGCCAGGGCTTCGTTGCGCCGCATGCCCCGCAGGGATGTAATCAACAGTCCGGCCAGAACAACCGTGGCAATCCCGTATGCCGGCCAGATAAAGGCGGCGTGCCCGCCCATGGCGAAATAATTCGCAAGGGCTTCCATCAGCCTTCCCCCTGTCCCAGGCGCATGTTGCGAACGCGCATCGCGGCCAGTTCGCCACGGATCCGGACGATCAGCAGCGCGAGATACAGCACCGTAAAGCCGAAAATCATGATCAGCAGCGGGGTAAGGATCGACGAATGGATCGCCGGGCCGTCCATCTTGATGACGCTGGCCGGCTGGTGCAGCGTATTCCACCAGTCGACTGAAAACTTGATGACAGGCAGGTTGATCGCGCCGACCAGCGCCAGGATGCTCGCCCGGCTCTGGCCCTGCGCCGGATCGTCGAAGGCATCCACCAGTGCGATATAGCCGATATACAGGAAGAACAGGATCAGGAACGATGTCAGCCGCGCATCCCAGACCCACCAGGTGCCCCACATCGGCTTGCCCCACAGCATCCCGGTCAGGAGAGCGATGGCGGTGAAACAGGCGCCGATAGGCGCGCTGGCCTTGGCCGCCAGGAAGCCGAGCGGATGCTTCCAGATCAGCGCCGTCGCGCTGGCGATCGCCATGCCGCCATAGACGAACATCGCCATCCAGGCGGACGGCACGTGGATATACATGATGCGGACGGTTTCGCCCTGCTGGTAGTCGGGCGGGGAGTCGAAGAGGCCGAAATACAGCCCCACGGCGATGGAAATACCGGCCAGCCAGGCGCACCACGGCAGGGCCGGGTTCGCGACGCGGAGGAACTGATTGGGGTTCGCGAATCTGTGCATGGGCAACTATATAGTGGCCAGACCAGTCGCGCGCCAAAACTTCTTTGCCAACACTGCGCTGCGCACCGAATTGTTACCGCCCCATCCCCAGTGGATTAGCCCGCTTCGCCGCCGATTTCAAGCCTTCCCGCGCGGCATGCGGCGAGATGCCCGACCTGAAAAAGCGGTCTCCGGGGGCGGCGTTTGCCGAAATCGGGCAGAAAGCACCGCAAAGCTGTCATTGCCCGCCGGGCGCAAACAGTATGAATTAGGCAGGCTGTATTTCTTTGAGGCATACCCGGATGATGGATTCTTCGAAGCGGCCCGGCGCCACGATTATCATAGCCTGCGGCGGGCTGGTGCTGCTGCTGTCGATCGGCATCCGCAACAGTTTCGGCATCTTCCTGCAGCCGATTTCGGCGGAACTGGGCTGGTCCCGCGAGGTCTTTGCGCTGACCCTGGCGATCCAGAACCTGTTCTGGGGGCTGTCGCAGCCCTTCGCCGGCATGATCGCCGACCGCTACGGGTCCGGACGGGTGATGGTGACCGGGGCGACGATCTACGCCGCGGGCCTGTTGCTGATGTCGGCATCGACGACGCCGCTGGCGACGCATATCACGATCGGCGCGATGATCGGCATCGGCATCGGTGGCTGCGGTTTCGCCATCGTGCTGGCCTCGGTCGGGCGCAGCGTGCCGCCCGAGCGCCGGGCGATGGCACTGGGGATCGCCTCGGCGCTGGGGTCCTTCGGCCAGTTCTCTCTGCTGCCATTGGGGCAGGTGCTGATGGACGGGCAGGGCTGGTCGGTGACCTTCGTGGTCTTCGGCATGATGATCCTGCTGATCGTGCCGCTGGCGTCGATGCTGTCCGGGCGTCCGGCGGCCACGCCGGCCGGGCAATCGCTCGGCTTCCGCGAGGCGATGCGCGAGGCGGCGGGCCATTCCGGCTACCTGTATCTCAACGCCGGGTTTTTCGTCTGCGGTTTTCACGTGACCTTCATCGCCACGCATCTGCCTGCCTATGTCAGCGATCTTGGCCTGGCGCCGCAACTGGGCGCCTGGGCGCTGGGGTTGGTCGGCCTGTTCAATATCGTCGGGTCGCTGCTGGCCGGCGCGCTGGGCGACCGGTTCAGCAAGAAATATCTGCTCAGTTTCCTGTATATGGGGCGGGCGGTGGTGATCGCGCTGTTCATCCTCACGCCGCCCTCGACCCTTACCGTGCTGCTCTTCGCCGGGTCCATGGGGCTGTTATGGCTCAGCACGGTGCCGCTGACCTCGGCGCTGGTGGCACAGGTTTTCGGGACCCAGTACATGTCGACCCTGTTCGGCATCGTCTTCCTCAGCCACCAGATCGGCGCGTTCCTGGGCGCCTGGCTCGGC
>JAQCHR010000340.1 GCA_027619655.1 Pseudomonadota bacterium | reverse complement strand
GAAATAGGCGCCAAGCGCGGTACCGAGCTGGCCTTTTTCGCCCCAGGAAATATTGTGATTGCGCGCGATGTTCCAGGTTTCCACCATCCGGCGCAAATTCATCTCATAGTTCAGCACGATCGTGTCGCGCTCGTTGGTGACGGACAGGATGATCTCGCTTTGCGCGTCATTTCCTTGAAACAGGGCGTATTCCTCGCGCTGCCACATATCGGTGAAGACGACATGGCGCGACGGCGCGTTTTTATATGGCTCGGTGGTCAGCAATATGGCGGCGTCATCCACGCCGGACCAGGCGACCTCGGGCCCGTTGCTCCCCGTGGTCTGGCACCCTGTCAGGGCCAGTGCAGCGATGATAACCGTCGCCACGCATTTTGACTGGAAAACCTCGGACATATCTTTCATCCCGCTCAATTCAGCCCCTCATAAATCAAATAGGCTGCAGGCGTAAAAAGAACAAGTATAAAAAGTGCAGTCAATATTGAATATAATAATTGGACAACCGATTTAGGCGATGATATGTCCCGAATTGCCGGATATTCCCCCGTTTGGGGGACGTTACCGGCCGATTTTGCCCGTTATATGGGATGATCGTTAGACGCCAAACAAGGATATCGACATGATCTACCTGGCAGCATGTGACGGCGACCTCCAGTTGATCGCGGAAACCTATATCCACGAGCGGGAAACCGGGTCGCAGGATGGCCTGGCCTTCGACGCGGCCGTGCTTGCCTATCGCGGACGCCATCCGGGCACTTCGAACGGTGAAGCGGCCCTGATCGTCAGCAACCTGATGCAGGAACTGCCGCGCGCCAACAACATGTAGGGCGCCGCAGACGAGATTTGCACGCGGCCTTCCCGGCGCGCCATGTTCCGGTCACAATGATGGTTATCCTATGACGCTTCGTCATTGAAACCGGGAACATTTATGACCGGGTGTGGATATGCTGAATATTCGACCAAACACGTTACATACAAGTCATACAAGGCCTGTGGCGGCATTCCTCGGAATGCTGCTGGCCGGCGTTCTCCTCGCGGGTTGCGCCGGTACGGCCGCGACCGACGCGCGGCGGGAAGCGGATAACGCGATTCGCCTCGCCGCCCGCGCCGATGCGCTGGAGAACCGCAAATCCGGCGAAGGCGCCAACTGGCACAATCCCGAATCGGGCAGCCGGGGGACGGTTGTTCCGACGCGGACCTTCAAATCCGACTATGGCGAGGATTGCCGGGAATTCCAGGAAACGGTGACGGTTGGCGACCGGACGGATGTCTATAACGGCATATCCTGCCGCCGGCAGGATGGCGCCTGGCGCATCGCGCGCGGCCCCTACCGGCACGACAGGGCAGCTTACGACCCCTGGGGACCGCATTGGAGCTATGGCGTCCGCCACACGCATTTCGGCTACCGGAGCCCGGGCTACTGGGGCCCGTCCCGCTTCGGTTACGGGGGCTATTACGGCGCCTGGTAGGGCCTTCGCCGAATGGTTGCGCCGGCCATTGCAGGGCGCACGGCGAAATCGCCGGCCCGACCCTGACGAAAAGTAGCATTCAGCGCCCAATCACTGCCCGCAATACTTGATGCGGCAGGGGCGGGGCTGTATGTATATGGCGGGCGTTTGCCGGGATGCCGCTTCGCTCTTGCGCGAGACGGTCTACCTTGGCAATGTAACGTTTGAGGCGATTTGATCGACATCACGCCAAGCGCGTCAGCGGGGACACCGAACTATCCCGTGCGTTAGTGTGGGCGTTGCATGTCGTGGCGTCGCAATGCGCGTTGCAAAGAGGAAGTCAGGCTAAAAACCCATAGGGAGTGACATGGACACATTGCGATATGAAGCGCCAGGTTCGGTCGATGAGGCGGTAGCCCTGCTGGCTGGCGCGGACGGAAGCCGGGTTCTGGCAGGCGGGACCGATCTGCTGGTGCAATTGCGGGCCGGCATGATTTCGCCGTCTGTCGTTGTCGACATCAAGAAGATTCCGGAGCTGACATCGATCAGCGAAAAGGATGGTGTCTTTACGGTCGGCGCCGCGGTGCCGGGGGCGGAGCTCAGCGAGCATGCCGCGCTGTGCAAGGCATGGCCGGGTGTCGTGGAAGGCATGGACCTTGTCGGGTCGACGCAGATCCAGGGACGCGCCTCGCTTGGCGGGAACCTGTGCAATGCCTCGCCGGCGGCGGACAGCGTTCCTGCGATGATCGCCGCACGTGCGGTCTGCATCATCGCCGGGCCGAACGGCAAACGTGAAGCGCCGGTGGAAGATGTCGCGGTTGGTCCGGGCAAGACCTCGCTCGCCAAGGGCGAGTTCGTGGTTTCGATCCGCCTGCCGAAGCGTCCGCCGCATTCCGGCGACGCGTATCTGCGGTTCATTCCGCGGACGGAAATGGACATCGCGGTCGTCGGCGCCGGCGTCAGCCTGACGCTGGATGACAGCGGCACCTGCACCGACGCCCGGGTTTCCCTTGGCGCGGTCGCGGCACGGGCGCTCATCGTCGATGACGCCGCGAAGGCGCTGATCGGAACGAAGGTGGACGATGCCGCGCTCGAAGCGCTCGGCGCCGCCTGCAGTGCTGCCGCCAAGCCGATTACCGACAAGCGTGGCACCATTGAATTCAGAACCAAGGTCTCCGGCGTCATGGCCCGCCGGGCGGCCGCAATCGCGCTAGAGCGTGCGAGGAGCAACTAATGGCGAAAAATCACGTAACAACGACGATCAATGGCGAACCGGTCGAGTATCTGTGCGAAACCAGCCAGACGCTGCTCGACGTGCTTCGCGATGAACTCGGCCTGACGGGCAGCAAGGAAGGCTGCGCGTCGGGTGACTGCGGCTCCTGCAGCGTCACGATTGACGGGCGTCTGGTCTGCTCCTGCCTGGTGATGGGTGTGGAAGCCAGTGGCAAGTCGATCACGACCATCGAAGGCATGGCCGACGGCGACAAGCTGCACCCGCTGCAGCAGAAATTCCTGGAGCAGGCGGCGCTGCAATGCGGCATCTGCACCCCGGGCATGCTGATCGCGGCGAAGTCCCTGCTGGAACGGAACCCCGATCCGACGGAAACGGAAGTCCGCTACTGGCTCGCCGGGAACCTGTGCCGTTGCACCGGTTACGACAAGATCATCCGCACGGTTATGGACGTTGCGGCGGAAATGCGCAGCGCCTGATCGCGGTCTTGCCAGCGTAATACGGAACCCCGCCGCGGACGCATAGTCGGTCGGCGGGGTTCTGCGTTCTCAGATGGATTGTATTGCCATGGCCACAGTGATTCTCAGCCCCGATCTAGCCCGCGAATTCGCCAATGGCGAATCGGAATTCGATATCGATGCCGATAATATCCGCATCGTGGTGAAGGCGCTGGATGCCCGTTTCCCGGGGATCAGGGAGGCGCTGGGGCAGGGGATGGCCGTCGCCATCGACGGTCAGATCCACCGGGAATTCTTTCTCGAACCGGTCGGCCCGAACAGCGAGGTCTGTTTCCTGCCCGCCATCGAAGGCGGCTGACGGCGGCGTTTCCTCCCGCGTCGCATTGTGCCTAAGATA
The DNA here is from genome assembly GCA_027619655.1 of Pseudomonadota bacterium. Classification (GTDB taxonomy): domain Bacteria; phylum Pseudomonadota; class Alphaproteobacteria; order UBA8366; genus MarineAlpha4-Bin1. Next base: position 964 of record JAQCHR010000340.1, on the reverse strand, counting down.
GGCTGAACACACGGATCAAAGAGGAAATCCCATGCCACATGCGACCACCGATGACGGCGTAAAGCTGTATTACGAAGAGACCGGGACAGGGGATCCGGTCCTGTTCATTCACGAATTCGCCGACGATCATCGCGGCTGGGAGCCGCAGGTCCGCCAGTTCAGCCGGCGCTATCGCTGCATCACCTATAATGCGCGCGGCTTTCCGCCCTCCGATGTGCCGCCGGAGTCGTCCAGCTATTCGCAGATGCGGGCGGTCGGCGATGCGATCGCCGTGCTGGATCATCTCAAGATAAAGAAGGCGCATATCGTCGGGTTGTCGATGGGCGGATTCTGCGCCCTGCATTTCGGCCTGAACCATCCGGACCGGGCGCTGTCGCTGACGGTTGGCGGCTGCGGCTATGGCGCGGAGGCGGACAAGCGCGCGCAATTCAGCGCCGAAGCACGGGCCACCGCCGATGCCTTCGAAAAGGACGGCATGGCAAAAACCGCCGAGCGTTACGCCATAGGGCCGACCCGCGTGCAGTACCAGAACAAGGATCCGCGCGGCTGGCAGGAATTCGCCAGCAACATGGCCGAACATTCCGCGCTTGGTTCCGCCAACACGATGCGCGGCGTCCAGGCCGAACGGCCGTCGCTGTACGATCTGGTGGATGACATGAAGAAGCTGACGGTGCCGACGCTGATCATCACCGGCGACGAGGACGAACCCTGCCTGGAGCCGGCGCTGCTGATGAAGCGTTCGATATCCAGTTCCGGGCTGGTCATCCTGCCGCTGACCGGCCATGCCTGCAATCTGGAGGAACCGGACCTGTTCAACCGGTCGGTGCAGGACTTCTTCACCGCGGTGGAGCACGGCGCCTGGGGGCCCCGCGATCCGCGCTCGGTGACCACCAGCATCACCGGAATGAAGTGACCCGGCGGAATATCGCCTCCGGCCAAACCTATGAGGCGATGTTCGGCTATT
>JAQCHR010000339.1 GCA_027619655.1 Pseudomonadota bacterium | reverse complement strand
AAATTGAAGAAGAGTGCGGAAAACAGCGCCATGATGATCGTCGGCACGACTGAAATCAGCCCGAACAGCAAGGCCAGGCGGACATGCAGACGCGAACCGGCCGACCCGCGGCGCCTGTCGCTCCAGATCTTCACCACATGGCGCGTGATAACGATCGCAAGCAGAAGCAACACGACCAGGTCGATATTCAGCAGGATCAGGATTGATCCCGCATCCGGCGAAAACGACGAACGGGTCAGCACCGCGTAGGTCACGATGCCGGAGACAATGGCCAGAACGGCCAGCGATATGGCAAATACCCGGCCTACCCGCCGCTGTCGAAGCCAGAGCCCGGCATTGTGCAGATAGCCCCGCAACGAATTACTGGTCGTCTCGACTATTGTCATTGTCCGTCATTGGCGATGCCAGCAACCCCAGAAGTCGCAAACGACACCATCGGGTTCGAACCGGAAATCCGGCTCGTTCGGCGTTATTTTACGCCCCGCATGATTTGGATGTCCAACTCCCGGATTTTTTTGCGCAGCGTGTTACGGTTCACGCCGAGCAAATCCGCCGCCTTGATCTGGTTCCCCCGCGTCGCGCCCAGGCACAGGGTGATCAGGGGGCGTTCGACTTCACGCAAAATCCGGTCATAAAGACCGGACGGCGGCAATCCGTCGCTATGGGCGTCGAAATACGACTGAAGGTGCTGTTCGACCGCTTCCGACAGGCTCACGCTCTGCAGGCCCGGTGCGTCTGATTCGGACACTTCGGCGTCGAGCAGTTCCGCTTCGATAACGTCGATCCCGATGCGTTCTTCGGCGTAAAGCGCCGCAATGCGCCGGATCAGGTTTTCCAGTTCCCGGACGTTGCCCGGCCAGCGGTATTCCCGCAGCCGGGCCAGCGCGGCCGGCTCCAGGGATTTTGTCGGCAATCCCTCCACCTCGCCGCGGGCCAGAAAATGCCGCACAAGGTCGGGGATGTCTTCCGTCCGCTGCCGCAGGGGCGGCAGGCGCAACGGCACGACATTCAGCCGGTAATACAGGTCTTCGCGAAACAGGCCCTGCGACACGAATTGCCGCAAATCCCGGTGCGTGGCGGCGACAATTCGTACGCTGGAGCGAATCGGCGTCCGCCCGCCGACCGTCGTGAAGGTACCGTCCTGCAGCACCCGCAACAGCCGGGTCTGCGCCTCGATCGGCATGTCGCCGATTTCATCCAGGAACAATGTGCCGCCATCCGCCTGCTCGAAGCGCCCGGCGCTTCGGTTTGTCGCCCCGGAAAACGAGCCTTTCTCGTGGCCGAACAATTCGCTTTCGATCAGCTCGCGCGGGATCGCCGCCATATTGATGGCGACGAAGGGACCGTTCTTGCGCTTGCCGTAGTCATGCAGCGCCCGCGCGACAAGCTCCTTGCCGGTGCCCGACTCCCCTGTGACCAGAACCGTGAGATCCGTCCCGACCAGCCGGGCCAGAACGCGGTATATGTCCTGCATTGCCGGCGACCGGCCGATCAGCGGCAGGTTTTCCTCTTCTCCCGGCGCGTCATCCTGCTGGCTTTGCGGCGTGCTGCGCTCGGTCAGCGCCCGCGAAACAACGCTGATCAATTCGTTCAGGTCGAACGGTTTCGGCAGGTACTCGAATGCCCCGCGCTCATTGGCCTTTACCGCGGTCAACAGGGTATTCTGCGCGCTCATCACAATGACGCGCAGTTCAGGCCGGATCTTCCGGATCCGGAGGATCAGGTCGAGGCCGTTTTCATCGGGCATGACGACATCAGTGATCACGAGGTCGCCAATGCCCTCGCTGACCCAGCGCCAGAGTGTCGCGGCGTTGCCGGTTGTCCGTACGTCGCAATCCAGCCGGGCCAGCGCCCGGGTCAGGACGGTTCGGATCCCCCTGTCATCATCCGCGACAAGTATGGTCGAACCACTGATCGATGTCGTGTCAGTCATCTTGTTCCGTCATCATCGGCAGCATCACGCGAAAAACGGTTCGCCGATGCCGACTTTCCAAGTCGATTATGCCCCCGTGATCCCCCACAAACTTGGCTACCAGCGCCAGTCCAAGCCCCGTGCCACCCGGTTTCGTCGTGATGAACGGGTCAAACAGATGGCGGCGCAGATCCTCCGGCACGCCGTCACCATTGTCGCGAATGGACACGACCAACGGCAGATGAACCTGCCCCTGCCCGCTTGGCGCCATCATCCGCATCCCCTGCTGGAAGGCCGTGGATACAACGACCTCGCCGCCATTTTCAGGGGTCGCCTCGACGGCGTTTTTCACCAGATTCAAAAAGACCTGCACCAGCTGGTCGTGATCGCCGTATGCCGGCGGCAGCGACGGGTCATAATCCTCGATGATCCGGGTCTTGTTGCCAAAACCGTTTCTGGCGATCTTGACCACATGGTTCAGGACGATGTGGATATTGACCGCCTTCCGCTCGATCCGCGGGTTATCGGTAAAAATCTCCATCCGGTCGACCAGGGCGCAGATCCTGTCGGTTTCCTCGATGATCAGCCGGGTCAGTTCGTGATCCAGCGAATCCCCGGACTGTTCCAGCAACTGCGCCGCGCCACGCACACCGGACAGCGGGTTCTTGATCTCATGCGCCAGCATCAGGGCCATCGCGCTTACCGAACGCGCTGCACCGCGATGGGTCAGCGACCGGTCGATCCGGCCGGCGATGGACCGGCGTTCCAGCGTCAGGACCACATGGCCCGCATGTTCGCTCAGGGTCGCGCCGTCGACATTGACCACGTGTTCACCGATACGGGGAGTCGCCAGCCCCACATCGTACTGCGACATGCTGTTGCCGTTCGACCGTACCTTGTGCACGAGCGCGAGAATCGGGCTGTCATGCGGAATGATGTCCTGAAGATTGACAATTTTGTTCCGCGACAGTGTCGTCTGCAGGAAATCTTCGGCGGCCTGATTGAGATAGACGATATTATCCTTGCGATCGACGACAACGACAGGATCAGCCAGCGCGTTCAGGATCGCTGTCGATGTTGGAAAACTGCCTGAAACCGTGTCGCGCGCCATTGCCATCGTCATGCCGCCATCCGGTCCATCGCCGCCCCATAGAACGCGGCAACGGCGCCGCGTATCTGGCCCGGCGCATCCAGCGCATAGACACTCTCCCGAAAATCGGCGGAATCCGGCATCCCGCGGGAATACCAGGCGATATGCTTGCGGAAATTGAGTGTGCCGCGATGCGTACCATGATGCGCCAGCATGGCGTCGAAATGGCCGAGCACGATTTCCCGCTGTTCGTCCAGCGGCGGCACTGCCGAAGCGGTACCAGTAGCCAGGTACTCCATGGCCTGCCGGATGAACCAGGGCCGGCCGCAGGCGCCGCGACCGATCATGACGCCATCGGCGCCGGACTGCGCAAGGCATTCGCGGATGTCCTCAAGAGCAACGATATCGCCATTCGCGATGACGGGTATATCCACCGCGTCCTTGACCTGCCGGATGAAGGCCCAGTCGGCATGCCCCGTGTATCGCTGCGCCCGGGTCCTGCCATGAACCGCGACGAGGTGAATGCCGCAATACTGTGCAATCCGGGCCAGACGCGGCGCATTGCGTTCCGCGTCGTCCCATCCCGTGCGCATCTTGAGCGTTACCGGAACATCAACGGCGCCGACGACGGCCTCCAGAATGCGCGCCGCTTGGGTTTCATCGCGCATCAAGGCCGAACCGCACAGCTTGCCGACAACCTTCTTGGCCGGGCAGCCGAAGTTTATATCAATGATATCCGCGCCATTGCCGGCGCAGAGCTTTGCCGCCTCGGCCATCATCAAGGGATCATGGCCGGCAAGCTGGACCGCCAGCACCGCGCCATCCGCCGCGCGCGATGCCTTCTTGAGTGATGCCTCCGTTTCCCGAAGCGCTTCGCCGCTGGCCAGCATTTCGGATGTTTCCATCGCCGCGCCCTGCCGGTAGGCAAGCTGGCGAAACGGCAGATCCGTCACGCCGGACATCGGCGCCAGAAACACCGGAACATCGATACTATGTTTTCCAATTTCAATGCACATAATTTAGGCGTAATAATTCCATGCTCAAAAAAAGAGCATACGCCAGTTATGGCGGATCAATCAACGGATTTTAGAAGCTAAACCAATAAAATATCCGTTACGAACTTCACGCCCGGATAACCCAGGGTCAGCAACAGATAGGCCAGCAATACCAGGCGCGATGCCCGGCGGCCGCGGATTCCGGTTCGAAAATGTGCAATCAGCAACCCCCCGATAACCACGAAGGCGACCAGCGACAGCACCGTCTTATGGTTAATCACCATGGCGCCGCCGGTTTCAACGAATTGGGTCGCCACCCCGGTCAATAGTCCCAGGCCAAGCACGATTTCCGTCGCCCCCAGCAGGCGCACCTGCATTGTCTCCGCTTCCACAACGGAGGGCAGCAACGCCGTCAAACGGGTCGGCCGCTTGGTCTTCAGAGCATGTTCCTGCAGCAATACCGCCACGCCCGCCACCGCGCCAATGGTCAACAGGCTGTAGG
>JAQCHR010000338.1 GCA_027619655.1 Pseudomonadota bacterium | reverse complement strand
CGGCCGGCACCCGCCGATGGGTCGATTCGGACGATTTCGATTCTGCCATGCGCCGGGTCCTTGGTTACTTTCATTGTTTATATACAATAATATACCCTTATTGACAATGATTTCCCATGGCCCCTAGGATAGGGAAATCCGGTGCAGCCGCGCCGGCAGGAGGGGATTCGTGGCGAGACTGACCGATTACACGTCGTACCGGGACGCGCAGGCGCATTTTTCGCGTCAGGGCCTCTGGGACCTGTTCGACGGCACGCGGGAACGGCTGAATATCGCGCATGAATGCATCGACCGGCATGTTGCGTCCGGCGGCACGGCGCTGCGCATCGCCCATGCCGACGGCGCGGACGAAATCATCGGTTTCGCGGAACTCGCCGCCGCTTCCGCCCGGTTCGCCCATTTCCTGCTGTCGAAGGGAATAGCACCCGGCGACCGCATCGCCGTGATGCTGGAGCCCTCGCTGGCGTTCTACGCCGCCATGTTCGGCGCGATGAAGGCGGGCGCGGTGGCCGTGCCGATGTTCACCCTGTTCGGGCCGGACGGCATCCGCCTGCGCGTTGACGACTGCGCGCCGAAACTGATCGTCACGAATGTCGAAAAGGCGGGTGACGCGCAATTCGGCGGCGGCCCCGAGGTCATCGTCGCCGACGCGGCGTTCCTGCATTCGCTGGGCGGCTTCGACGAATCCTTCGAATGGCGGACCACCGGCGACGACCTCGCCGTGCTGCAATATACCTCCGGCACCACGCGCAAGCTGCCCGAAGCCGTGCGCCATTCGCACCGGTCCATCGTGACCCTGATGATCGCCGCCCTCTACGGGACCGGCATCCGGCCCGGCGACCGGTTCTTCTGCCCGTCATCGCCCGCCTGGGGGCACGGGCTGTGGCACGGCACGCTGGCGCCGCTGGCGCTGGGCGTGTCCACCGGCACGTTCAGCGGCAGGTTCGACGCGGTGCGGCTGCTGCGGGCGCTGCAGGATTTCGGGATCACGAACCTGTCCGCCGCGGCGACGCATTACCGGATGATGCGCAATTCGGGCGCGGCCGGAAATTACACCTGCAAATTCGAAAAACTGTCCTTCACCGGCGAACCCATCGACAGCGAGACCGCGCGTTTCATCGAGGCACATTACGGCATCAGGGTCTGCAGCATGTACGGCACGACGGAAGTCGGCGTCATCCTGGCCAACTACCCGGGCGCCGGGGACCTGGACGTGCGCGACGGATCGCTGGGCAAGCCCGTGCCGGGCGTCGAGGTCGAGGTGCACGGGCCGGACGGGAAACCGTTGCCGTCGGGGCAGACCGGCGAACTGGTGGTGCGCCGCCGCGACGGCTGGTTCCCCACCAAAGACCTGGGGCGGACCGACGCGGACGGCTATTTCTACCATGCCGGGCGGGCCGACGATGTCATCATCTCCGCCGGCTGGACCATGAGCGCGGTCGAGATCGAGGATGCGATCCTGAAGCATGACCGTGTCGCCGAAACCGCGGTGATCGGCGTGCCGGATGAAACCCGCGGCCAGGTCGTGCGGGCCTATATCGTGCTGAAAGGTAAGCCCGAAAGAGGGCTGGAGGCGGAAATCCAGGAACTGGTTCGCACCAGCCTGAGCCGCCACGAATATCCAAGGCAGATCGAATTCGTCGAATCCCTACCCAAGACCCCGGCCGGCAAGGTCAACCGCAAGGCGCTGCGCGACGCGCTGCCGCAGGCCTGAACCCCGCCATTCCCATTCCCAAGGAGCACCAGATGAGCATCAAGACCCAGGAAGAATTCCCGAAAATCACCGAGGAAGGGCTGGCGGCGCTGCGCGAGCGCATCGGCGTGAAGATCGGCAAGACCGCCGAGCCCTGGTGCTACGAGGCGACGCGCGACAACATCCGCCATTACGCGCACGGCATCGGCGACGACAACCCGCTGTGGTGCGATCCGGACTATGCCGCAAAGACGAAATACGGCAACGTGATCGCGCCGCCGAGCTTCCTGTTCGCGACCAACCGCATCATCTCCGGCTATGTCGGCGGCATGCCTGGCGTGCACGCCATGTGGGCGGGCGCGGAATGGCATTGGCACAAGCCCGTCGCGCGCAATACCGAGATCCGCACCGAGGCCTGGCTGAAGGACCTGATCGAGCACGACACCCGCTTCGCCGGCCGCACGGTGCAGCAGATCTACCATGTGAATTTCTATGGCGATGACGGCGACCTTCTGGCGGAGGCGGACAGCTGGTGTTTCCGCACCGACCGCGACATCGCCCGCGAAAAGGGCACGAAATATTCCGAGGTCAAGGCCGGGCCGCTGCGCGTCTATACCCAGGAAGAGCTGGATTCCTATTACCGCTACTACGAGGAAGAAACGATCCGCGGCGCGGAACCCCGCTACTGGGACGACGTGCGCGAAGGCGAGGAATTGCCGACCATGGTGAAGGGCCCGATGACCGTCACCGGCTTCATCGCCTATGCGCAGGGCTGGGGCGGGTTGTATATCCGCGCCAACAAGCTGGCCTGGCAGCAGGCCTCCAGCCATCCCGGCCTCGGCATCAAGAACCGCCGCGGCATCCCCGACTGCCCCGAGCGCGTCCACTGGGAAGAGGAATTCGCCCACAAGGTCGGCGTGCCCGGCGCCTATGATTACGGGCCGGAACGCTGTTCCTGGCTGACCCATCACCTCACCAACTGGATGGGCGATGACGGCTTCCTGCAGAAGGCGAAATGCCAGGTCCGCCGCCACAACCCGGAAGGCGATGTCATCCTGATCAACGGCACGGTCAGCCGGAAATTCGTCGAGGGCGACAAACACTTCGTCGAAATTGCGCAGCGCGCGGAAAACCAGGACGGCGAACTGTCCGCCATGGGTTCCGCCGTGGTCGAATTGCCGCATCGCCAATAAGATACGGTAATGTCTAATACGACATTGGTTCAGTTGCAGCAGGGAGTGTCTGAATGACCTGGAGGCATATCGAGGTCCAGCCGATCAGCGGCGCCATCGGCGCGGAGATTTTCGGCGTCGACCTGTCGCAGGACCTGCCGGACGACGTCATCGCCGAAATCCGCCAGGCCTGGCTGGACAATTTGGTGATCTTCTTCCGCGACCAGACGATCACCCCGGCGCAGCAGCTCGCCCTGGCGAAACGCTTCGGCGAGCCGGTCGAATACCCGTTCATCCGGGGCCTGCCGGATTTCCCGGAAATCACGCCGGTGGTCAAGCTGGCGCATGAAACGGTCAATTTCGGCGGGCTGTGGCATACCGACACGACCTACCAGCAGCGCCCGCCCATGGCCTCGATGCTGTATGCGCTGGAACTGCCGCCCTATGGCGGCGATACGCTGTTCGCGAACTGCTACCTCGCCTACGACACCCTGTCGGACGGCATGAAGGCCATGCTTGACCCGCTGACCGGCATCTTCTCGTCGCACAAGGGCCGGGTGGTGGACACCCGCGCCGCCCGCGCCGCCGACTCACCCAAGGAAGACGCGAAGATCGCGCGCGTCGCCGAACACCCGGTGGTCCGCATCCATCCCGAAACCGGCCGCAAGGCGCTGTATGTCAGCTTCGCCCACACGACCTGCTTCAAGGGCTGGACCGAGGCGGAAAGCAAGCCGGTGCTCGACTACCTGTTCGACCACCAGACCCGGCCCGAATTCACCTGCCGCTTCCGCTGGGACGTGGGCTCGGTCGCGCTGTGGGACAACCGCTGCGCCCTGCACAACCCGATCAACGACTACCACGGCTACAAGCGCGTGCTGCACCGCATCACCTTCGCCGGGCAGGAAACGTCCTGACGTAGCCGGTCGCGAGCCGTCAACAGCCCCACCACCATCAACCCGCCCCCCCACCGTCATCCCGCGCGCCTCACTGTCATCCCGCACTTGATGCGGGATCCATGCCGCGATCGCGCCATCACCCCCAGAGTCGTGGCACCGTCGATGGATCCCGGCTCAAGGCCGGGATGACACGGCGCGCCACCCCTTGCGCTGACCCGCCCCCTGCGCCGACAATCGGACCCGCACAACAGGGGGGACACGCCGCATGGCCATGAATTACGACCACGTGATGTCGCTGAAATCGGAAGGCAACCGGTTCAGCTACACCGACCGGGAAACCATGCTCTATGCGCTCGGCATCGGCATGGGGCGCGATCCGCTGGACGAGACCGAACTGGCCTATGTCTTCGAGCGCGCGCCGCTGAAAACCGTGGCCTCCATGGCCAGCGTGCTGGGCAAGCCCCAGATCATGCAGGACAGCGGCTATAACCGCGCGATGGTCGTGCATGGCGAGATGAGCGTCACCCTCGACCGACCGCTGCCGCCGGAGGGCGAGCTGATCGCCGATGCCCGCGTCGTCGAGGCCTATGACAAGGGCGAAGGGCGCGGCGCGCTGGTCTATGTCGAAACGAAGGTCCGCACGGCGGCGGACGACAGGCCGCTGTTCACCACGCTCAGCGCCTCGTTCTGCCGCGGCGATGGCGGCTTCGGCGGCTTGACCGCGCCAACCCCCGCGCCGCAC
>JAQCHR010000337.1 GCA_027619655.1 Pseudomonadota bacterium | reverse complement strand
ACCTGACACCGTTCGCCAACATTCTTATCGATCCGCCCGTAGCGGAATCCAGACTGTTTCTCGCGCGATCCAGGGTGTTGCTGGTCCCCTCAGTGTTCCAGGAACCATTCGGCACGATCGCCGCCGAAGCGATGCTGAACGGTATTCCGCCGGTGGTCAGCAACCGGGGCGGCCTGCCGGATACCGTCGGAGATGCCGGGGTCATATTGCCGTTGCCGGAGCGGTTCGACGAAGCCTGCCGGGTAACACCGGACCGTTCGGAACTGCAACCCTGGTTCGATGCCGTCTGCCGCCTGTGGGATGACGCCGCATTTTATGAAAGGACCAGCCGTAGAGTCGCGGCAACGGGGCAGGAACTTTACAGGGTGGATATCCTGCGGCAACGCTATCTGGATTATATCGAGTCGATGGGCGCGTCACCGGCAAGCGACCGGCCGCACATCTGAATACCGGCGACGGGCCAGGCCGCCCCATCGGCGGCGCAAGCGAAGCAAACGTCCACGAGATAATGAAAATAAATGGCGGAAGGAGCGGGATTCGAACCCGCGTTAGGTTGCCCTAAACACGCTTTCCAAGCGTGCGCCTTAAGCCACTCGGCCACCCTTCCACGACCGACCCTGCCGGTCGGCGGGGCGGACACTACATTCTTGCTTTCGCGTGTGCAAGCGAGTGGTTCCCGCCGTAACCCATGCGTGTTAGGGTACCGCGTATTGCTTGAAACAGGACGGTATTCCGCGTGGCACTATTGCGTTTTCTAGGCCGGTTGTTCGTCGCATTGGCGCTGATCACCCTGTTGTCGGGTGTGGCGATCTGGCTTGCGGGCACGGATGTCACGGCGGTGGCGGGCCAGGTCTGGGCCAATGCGGATATCGAAAGCCTGAACCTGATGCAGGTCGTCATCCAGCGTCACCTGCATCTGCCCGCCCTGTGGGATTCGGTCATCGTCCCGCATCTTCTGCTGCGGGCAACCTGGGAATCGATCACGATCCTGTTCGTGCTGTTCCTGATGCTGGGCGGGCTGTTCCTGCGGCTGGGCCGCCGGCCGCCACGCCCCAGCGGCTTGCGGCGCTAAACCCCCGGCGACCCTTTACCGGTCTTCCATCCGCAGGGCTTCGAGAAAGGCCGATTGCGGGATTTCCACCTGGCCGAACTGGCGCATCCGCTTCTTGCCCTTCTTCTGCTTCTCCAGCAGCTTGCGTTTGCGGGTGATATCGCCGCCATAGCATTTCGCGGTCACGTCCTTGCGCAGCGCGCTGACGGTTTCGCGGGCGATAACCTTGCCGCCGATCGAGGCCTGGATGGCAATCTTGAACAGCTGGCGCGGGATCAGCGTCTTCAGCCGCTCGCAGAGCTGCCGGCCGCGCCGTTCCGCCTGTGTCTTATGGGTGATCAGCGCCAGCGCATCGACCGGTTCGGTGTTCACCAGGATGCCGACCTTCACCAGATCGCCCTCGCGGTATTCGGAAATCTCGTAATCGAAACTGGCATAGCCGCGGCTGATCGATTTCAGCCGGTCGTAGAAATCGAACACGACCTCGTTCAGCGGCAGCATGTAGACGACCATGGCCCGGTCGCCGACATAGGTCAGTTCGACCTGCTCGCCGCGCCGTTCCGTGCACAGCGACAGGATCCCGCCAAGATATTCGTCCGGCGCCATGATCGTCGCCTTGATCCAGGGCTCGGCAATGGTGTCGATCCGCATCGGTTCGGGATAATCCGCCGGATTGTGCAGTTCGATATGCTCGGCATTGGTCAGCCCGATCTTGTAGACGACGGACGGCGCGGTGGTGATGAGGTCGAGGTCGAATTCCCGCTCCAGCCGTTCCTGGACGATTTCCAGATGCAGCAGGCCAAGGCAGCCGCAGCGGAACCCGAAGCCCAGCGCGGCGGAGGTTTCCGGCTCGTAATGGAAGCTGGAATCGTTCAGCGCAAGCCGCGCCAGGCTTTCGCGCAGGTCGTCGTAATCCGCCGCATCGACGGGGAACAGCCCGCAGAACACGACCGGCACCGAGGGCTTGAACCCGGCCAGCACCTTGCGCGCCGGCACGCGGTCATCGGTCAGCGTGTCGCCGACCTTGCAATCCGCAACCGATTTGATCGAGGCGGTAATAAAGCCGATTTCGCCGGGGCCCAGCGCGTCGATCATGACGCCCTTCGGCGTGAAGATGCCGACGCGCTCCACCGGATGCGCCGTTCCGGTAGACATCATGCGAATGCGCTGTCCCTTGGTCAGGGTGCCATCGACAACACGGATCAGCGCCACGACGCCGAGATAGGCGTCATACCAGCTGTCGACCAGCAGCGCGCGCAGCGGCGCGTCCGGATCGCCCGCGGGCGGCGGCAGCTGTTTCACCAGCGCTTCCAGCACCTCATCCACGCCCTGCCCGGTCTTGGCCGATACGGCGATGGAGTCGCTGGCGTCCAGCCCGATGACGTCTTCAATCTGCTGGCGGATCCGGTCGGGTTCCGCGGACGGCAGGTCGACCTTGTTCAGGACGGTGACGATTTCATGGTCGGCGTCCAGCGCCAGATAAACATTCGCCAGCGTCTGCGCCTCGACCCCCTGGCTGGCATCGACCAGCAGGATCGACCCTTCGCAGGCGGCCAGGCTGCGGCTGACCTCATACGCGAAATCGACATGGCCCGGCGTGTCCATCAGGTTGAGGATATAGGTCTCGCCGTCTTTCGCCTTGTATTCCAGACGGACCGCATGCGCCTTGATGGTGATGCCGCGTTCGCGCTCCAGGTCCATCGAATCGAGGAACTGTTCCTTCATTTCGCGCGCCGCCAGCGTACCGGCCTTCTCGATCAGCCGGTCGGCCAGCGTCGATTTGCCATGGTCGATATGGGCGATGATCGCGAAATTGCGGATATGGCTTTGATCAGTCATCGTTTTCTTACCGGATACGGCTCAATTCTGGGCGGAACATAGGCGTGGATGGTGTCCGAAGCAATCGCGGAGAACGCCCCCGCTCAATGAGCCTGGCCGTAGCCCAGCACCGACGCCACGCTGTTCGCCTGATCCAGCGTCAAAAGCCCCCTGGCGAAGCGGTCCATGGCCTGTTTCGACATGTAGGGTCCACATAACGTATTGAACTTATCCATGAATTCGGATTCATCCATGAAATTTCCGGGCTCGCCCTTCGGCACCTCGACGAAGGCCTCATAGGTGTTCCCCCGCGCCGTGACCCGCGCGACGCCGGCCATGTTCGCCGGATAGGCGGCCTGCGCCTGCGGATCGACGATGGTGGATACCCGCTGTCCAAGCGCGCGCGTGGCCGGGTCGGTCAGGTGGGTCGCGTAATGGTCCCAGCTCAGCGTGCCTTCGCGCAGCACGACGGCGGCGCAGAAGGGCATGGAAAACTGGCCGTCGACCACGCTCTGCGGGTTGCGTTTGTCATCCTCCGGCTCGCCGACGATCTTCCAGCCGGTTTCCGGCAGGCCGATTTCCACGGCTTCGATATCTTCCGGGCGGATATCGTGGTCGCGCCGCAGCGCCGCCAGCGCATCCATCGCCGCATGGGTATAGCGGCAGGACGGATAGGGTTTCACCGCCAGGCGCAGGGTTTCCCATGCGGTGCCCAGCCCGGCGGTCACCTTCGCCGCATCCGCCGCCGGAGCGTAGGCGCGCAGGAAGCCCCGCTTTCCCTCGATGGCTTCTTTCGGCCCCTTGAAGCCTTCCGCCGCCAGCGTCGCGGCGATCAGCCCGTTCTGCGCCGCCTGCCCCACATGCGAGCGCTTTGTCCAGGCGCCGTCGGCGAGGAATTGCAGTGACCCGGCCGCCTGCGACAGGGCGATTCCAAGCGCGCTCTCCATTCCGGCCGCATCCAGCCCGAGCAGCCGGCCGGCGGCGACCGCCGCGCCGAACACGCCACAGGTCGCCGTGGGGTGGAAGCCCCTGTCGTAATGCGCCGCTGGATCGAGCGCCAGGCTGAGCCGGATCTGCACCTCATACCCCGCGACCACGGCGGCAATGAAGTCGCGCCCGGACGCCCCGGCCATTTCCGCCGCCGCCATCGCAGCGGGGACAATAGGCGCGGAAGAATGCAGCGAGGCTTCCGCATGGGTGTCGTCGAAATCCAGCGAATGCGCCAGCGTGCCGTTGATCAGCGCCGCGGCGGACGGCGTGTAGCGCCGGCTGTCGCCGATCACGGTGCAGTCGCCCCCGCCGAAACCGAGCCGTTCGGCGGCGGATATCAGCGACGGGGTCGATTCCGATTCATGCCGCGCCCGCACCATGATCCCGGCCGAATCGAGCACGAGAAGCCGCGTCCGCGCGACAACCGCCGCCGGCAGGTCCTCAAATCCGATACCCGCTGCAAATTCGGCAAGCCGCTTCGTCACACCATCCATCGGTCGATCCCTCCCCGCACAAGACATTTCATCGAGATTAGCATTCCTTGGCATCGGTTGACATCGATTGGCGTCGCTGCCGCAGCGGATATCGTATTTTAATTGGCATCGATTGGCATTTATTGTCTAATTCCGTTCATACGGTCAACTTTCCAGAGGCTGC
>JAQCHR010000336.1 GCA_027619655.1 Pseudomonadota bacterium | reverse complement strand
GGCGGCGGCGATTTCGAACTCAAGCTTCATTACGCCAGCGCACTTGGGCCGCCGAAACAGATTCCCGAAAACATCAAGATCGGCGCCGTTGAATCCGGCATGAACTGCGCCGGTTACTATCCCAATAAATACCCGCTGTTGACTGTCATGGAGCTTCCGTTCCTTGCCCCAGCAGATACGCGCCAAAGCGCTCTCGTCCAGAAAGATATAATGGACCACCCGCTGATCGTCGCCGAGCTCAAGGATCGCTGGAACGCAAAGTATTTTTCGCCGAACTTCCTGCCCCCGTATGAATTCATGGGGAACAAGCGGATCGAAACGACCGCCGACATGAAGGGCGTGAAGATGCGGATTTCCGGGCTGAACGCAACGGCGCTGGAGGTGTTCGGGGCCGTGCCGACCATGGTGACCGCGCCGGAAGGCTATACAGCCCTTGACCGTGGCACAATCGACAGCTTCGGTTTCCCGTACTCATATGCATTCGGGGCTTACAAGCTCTACGAAGTGTCCAAATATACGACTGAGGGCCTCGCCATGAGTGGCTTCATGTGCTTCAACTCCGTCAATTTGGATGCTTGGAATGCAACCCCGGAAAAGGTCCGCAACGCCATGCCGGCGGCGCATGACCTCGCCACCGAAGGAATGATCAAGGCCTATGCGGATGCGGACGAGAAATGGCGGCCAGTTTTTCGCGAGAGGCTTGAGGTCGTAACCATCGATCCGAAAGTCCGGGCGGAACTGGCCAAGGGCGCTAATAAAATCTGGGAACAGTGGGTTGCCGACCAGGAAGCGGCGGGTCGCCCGGGCCGTGAAATGCTCGATTTCGCAAAGGCTACTACCGCCAAGCACTCGAAATAATCCACACGACGACACTCAAAAGAAAGTATCCAGACAGTGCAGGAACTACTGTACGTGCTGGGAGCGGACTTGGTTATCGGGATCCTCGTTACGATCGCGGCAGCCAAGTCCGGTTTCGTCCTGGCAAAAATAGAGCGCGCCCTCACAATCGGCTCTACACTTCTTATCCTGGTCACCATGGCCTTTGTCAGCTTGGAAGTGTTCATGCGCTATATCATGAACGCACCGATTCCGGGCCACCTTGAGCTGTCATCGCTCTTCGTGCCGGTCATGGTCTTCTTTGCTGTTTCCTACGCACAGTCGCAGGATGCGCATGTTGGCATGTCGCTTCTGATCGACAATCTGCCGCCAAGAGTGAAGAACAATGTCGAAATCGTCACCCTGCTACTGACGGTCTTTACCTGCTCCATTCTGAGCTATTTCAGTTTCAAGTTCGCCTATGGCGAATGGCAGATCGACAACGTGACCGAAACGCCGCCCTATTACCTGACATGGCCGTCGGCGGCCTCGATCCCCCTTGGCTATGCGCTTATTTCCATCCGTTGCTACCTGCAGGCGCTGCACAGAATTGCGCCCGATTATTACCAAGCAAAAGACATTGTCCACGATGTCGACCTTCTGGCGGAAAGCGCCGCTAAATAACCGACAACCAAGGCACAGGTAGACATCATGGATCCGATCACTCTTGGGATAGTCTCGCTTCTCGGCCTGACCGTCCTGCTTTTTTCCGGAATGCGCATCGCATTCGCAACCGCCCTGTGCGGTTTCATCGGCCTGTGGGCCCTGCGCGGGTATGCACCGGCTGCCGGCCTGGCCTCGATGACTCCTTTCGGGCACCTGGAAAGCTACACCTTCCTGGTATTGCCCCTGTTCATCATGATGGGCTTCTTCGCCTATTTCGCGGGCATCACCAAGGATCTCTACTTCACGGCGCGGCAGTGGTTCGGCCACCTGCCCGGCGGCCTTGCCATCGCCACGATCTTCGGTTCGGCCGGCTTCGCCGCCGCCTGCGGCGCATCGACCGCATCCGCCGCCGTGATGGGCAAGATCGCGCTGCCGGAGCTCAAGAAATTCGGTTATGACGACCGGATATCGACCGGCTGCGTCGCGGCCGGCGGCACCATGGCGACCATGATACCGCCATCGGTGCTGATGGTCGTATACGGCTTCATTGCCGAAGAATCGATCGGCGCGCTGCTGCTTGCGGGGATCCTGCCCGGCCTGATGGAAGCCGTCAGTTACAGCCTGATGATCTGGATACGGTTCAAGATCAACCCGGCGCTCGGCAAGCCGATTCCCAAGGCCAGCTGGAACGAGCGGGTGCAGTCCATCGGCGGCGTCGGCGGCATGATGGTCCTTGTCGTGCTCGTCATGGGCAGCATCTATACCGGCATTGCGACCCCAACCGAATCCGCCGCCGTCGGCGCGCTGGGCGCCCTGCTGCTGGCCTGGAAGCGCCTGACCCTTGCCGACTTCAAGAGCGTCATGCTGGAAACAGCGAAGACGACCGGCATGATTTTCGCCATCGTGGCCGGCATCCTGATCTTCGTGCATTTCCTCGGCTTCACCGGCATGCCGGGCGCCATCGCAGATAACATCGTTAACCTCGACGCGCCGCCGATGGTCATCCTGATCTGTATCCTGCTGCTCTACCTGTTCCTCGGCATGTTCCTGGATGGCATCGGCATGCTGCTGCTGACCGTGCCGCTGGTCCTGCCGACGATCAAGGAACTGGGAATCGACCCCATCGTGTTCGGCGTTCTCGCCGTCCGCATGGTCGAAATCGGCCTGATCACCCCGCCGGTGGGGCTGAATGTCTATGTCCTGAAAGGCGTCGCCAAGGATGTGAGCATGGGCGACATGTTCCGGGGCTGCGGCTGGTTCGTTTTCGTCGATATCATCAACGTCGCGATCCTGCTGGCCTTCCCCCAGATTATCCTGCTCATCCCCAGTACGATGATCAAATAGCGAAGCTGACCGCGAGACGCCAAAAAACCCGGCAGCCATCATGGTTGCCGGGTTTTCTTTTGCTTTTCACACAGGCGATGCCGAAAGCACTACTGCTTGCTTGCAAGCCCCGCCTGCCGGACCTGTTCCAGCGTGGCATTGGTCGAAATGACCTGCTGGTCGAGCTTGATTTCGATCAGCGCGATCCGGCCGGCCTTCAACGCGCCGTCAAAGGCCGCGGCGAAGTCCTCGGTCTTTTCCACCAGCGCGCCATAGGCGCCGAAGCTTTCGGCCCATTTGACGAAATCCGGGTTGGTCAGCGCCGTCGCGACGATCCGTTCGGGATAGTTGCGTTCCTGATGCGCCCGGATCGTGCCGTACATGCTGTTGTTGACGACGATGATGATCGGGTCGATGCCGTACTGCGCCGCGGTCGCGAATTCCTGCGCCGCCATCATGAACCCGCCATCGCCGGCGAAGCCGATCACCGGATGGTCCGGGCTGACCAGCCGGGCGCCAATCGCGGAGGGAACGCCATAGCCCATCGACCCGCTGGTCGGTGCGACCTGGGTCCGGAAGCGGGTGTATTTCCAGAAGCGCTGCGCCCAACCGGAGAAATTGCCAGCATCGGAGGTAATCACCGCATCCGGCGCCCTGGCGGCGATTTCCTGAATGATGGCCCACATGTCGACCTGCCCCGGATGGGACAGGCTGGGTTTCAGGTTCTCCAGATAGGCCTGCCGCCCGCTATCGCTCCAGTCGCTCCAGTTCGGTGCGGCCACCGGTTTCGATTTCCGCGCCGCCGCGGCGAACTTGTCGACCCCGGCCGCAATTGCCAGATCTGCCTGGTAGACCCGGCCGATTTCATCCGGGTCGGGATAGACATGGATGATCTTCTGCTTCGGCCGGGGCACCTGGATGATGGAATAGCCCTTGGTCGTCATTTCGCCGAGGCGCGCACCGACCACCAGCAGCAGGTCGGCATCCTCCACCTTCTTCGACAGCGCGTTGCTGACACTGGTGCCAAGCTCGCCGACATAATTGGGGTGGTTGTTGTCGAACACGTCCTGACAGCGGAACGAGGCCGCGCAGGAGAGGTTATTGGCTTCCGCATAGGCGACGATGTCGTCGCAGGCCTTCTGGTTCCAGCCGCCGCCGCCGACGATCATCAGCGGCTTCTGCGCCTGCACCAGCATGTCCTGCAGCGCCGCCATGTCGTCGGGATCGACGCCCGGCCGGACGGTCTTGAAGGGGTCCGCATCGGCGGCATCGGTCATGTCGCGCAGCATGTCTTCCGGCAGCGCCAGCGCCACCGGCCCCGGGCGCCCCGACATGGCGTGGTAGAACGCCTTGCTGAGCATTTCCGGGATGCGGTCGGCGCTTTCGATCTGCCCCGCCCATTTGCACAGCGCCCCGTAGAATTTCCGGTAGTCGAGTTCCTGGAAGGCTTCGCGGTATTCCTGGTCGCGCGCCACCTGGCCGATCAGGATGACCATCGGGGTCGAATCCTGCATCGCCGTATGCACGCCGGCGCTGGCATGGCAGGCGCCCGGACCGCGCGTGACCATCAGGATGCCGGGCTTACCGGTCATCTTGCCATAGGCCTCCGCCATGTGCGCCGCGCCGCCTTCGTGCCGGCAGGTGATGAACTTGATCTCATTCGATGCATCATGCATCGCGTCGATCACCGCGAGGTAACTCTCGCCGGGAACGCA
>JAQCHR010000335.1 GCA_027619655.1 Pseudomonadota bacterium | reverse complement strand
GGACGTCGGCGCGCATTGTCGTTGCGGGCGGCGGCGCCGCGGGGCTGGCCACGGCGTCGCGGCTGGCCCGGCAACTAGACGAGGCGCAGATTACCGTCGTCGAACCGCGCGCCCGGCATTTCTACCAGCCGGGCTTCAACCTGGTCGGCGCGGGGATCAAGGACGCCGCCTATGTCAAGCTGAACACGGCGGATTACCTGCCCCGGGACGTGCGCCGGCTGGCGGAAAGCGTCGCGGAGTTCGACCCGGCGGGCAACCGCGTGGTCACCGACAGGGGCACGGCGCTGCCCTATGATTTCCTCGTGGTCACCACGGGCCTTGTCCTCGACTATGCGGCGGTGGAAGGCATGGAGCCCGGGCTGATCGGCCGCGAGGGCATTGCCAGCGTCTATGCCGGCGCGGAACCCGCCGCGCAGTCCTGGGCCGCCCTGCAGAAATTCATGGAAACCGGCGGCACCGGGCTGTTCGGCCGCCCCGCGACGGAAATGAAATGCGCCGGCGCGCCGCTGAAGCAGACCTTCCTGGCCGATGACCGGTTGCGGCAGGCCGGCACGCGGACAAAGACCGAGATCGTCTACAACGCCCATAACGCCAAGCTGTTCAGCGTACCGCCGGTCAACACCAAGCTGCTGTCGCTGTTCGAACGGCAGGATTTCCGGATCAATTTCAGCCATGTGCTGACCCGCATCGACCCGGCAAAGCACATCGCCACCTTCGACACGCCGAACGGTTCCGTGGAACTGGAATGGGACTTCATCAACCTGATCCCGCCGATGCGCGCGCCGGAAGCCGTGCGCAACAGCCCCCTGCCCTGGCAGAGCCGGCCCCTTCGCGGCGGATGGCTGGATCGAGGTGGACAAGCAGACCCTGCGCCACCTGCGCTTTCCCAATGTCTTCGGCGTCGGCGACATCAACGGCGTGCCCAAGGGCAAGACCGCCGCCAGCGTGAAGTGGCAGGCGCCGGTCGTGGTCGATCACCTGGTCGGCGAGATCAGCGGCAAGGGCGGCACCGAAATCTACAATGGCTACACCTCCTGCGCGCTGATCACGAAGATCGGCCAGGCCATGCTGGTGGAATTCGACTACGAGAACCGGCTGACGCCGTCCTTCCCCTTCATCGACCCGCTGACCGAGCACTGGCTGCCCTGGATCATCAAGGAAAAGGCGCTGAAGGCGACCTATACCGCCATGCTGCGCGGCATGGCCTGAGAGGAGACGGCACATGAAGGATTTCTCGCTGACGACATTGTGGACCATTGCCGAAGAACTGCTGGGCGGGCCGTTGCTCTGGAGCGCGGCCATCCTGGCCGTCCTCGTCGCGGCGCTGTTCATTGTCGCGTTGATGCGGCGGCGCGGTTTCCGCGGCGGCGGGGCACGGGCCGGCTCCATTGCGGGCGCCGTGGCGGGGGTTCTGGTGTTCATCGCCGCCCCGTTACTGACCCAGGCGGGATACGGCAACCTGCACGGAGCCGTCGACTGGGCCGCCCTCGGCCTGTTCGCGGTTCTCGCCTTCGCGGGGACAGAGGCCGCCGTCTACGGTGTGCTCGGCGCGTTCACACCGCCGCCGGCCGGGTAACCCGTACAGAGACAGGTATGGCGATGCCGGCCCCTACAGCGTGACGACCAGCCGGCCGCGCACCTGCCCCTTGAGGATTTCGTTCGCGGCCTTCGGCACATCGGCCAGCGGGATTTCCTCGGTCAGGGTGTCCAGCTTGTCCATCGGCAGGTCTTCGACCAGCCGCTGCCAGATCCGCACCCGGTTGTCATAGGGCTGCATCACCGAATCGATGCCGAGCAGGTTCACGCCGCGCAGCAGGAAGGGCAGTACCGTGGTTTCCAGGTTGGCGCCGCCCGCCAGCCCGCAGGCCGCGACCGACCCGCCATAGGAAACCTGCGCCAGCAGCCGCGCCAGGGTCGTGCCGCCGACTGTATCCACGGCCCCGGCCCAGCGTTCGCCTTCCAGCGGCCGCTTCGAGGGTTCCGACAGGTCCGCGCGATCCACGATGGCCGAGGCGCCTAGGCTGCGCAGAAAATCATGCTGTTCGGCCCGGCCGGTCGAGGCCGCAACCGCGTAGCCGCGCTGCGCCAGGATCGTCACGGCGACGGAGCCGACGCCGCCCGCCGCCCCGGTCACCAGCACCTCGCCACCGCCCGGTTTCAACCCGTGGGTTTCCAACGCATCGACGCAGAGCATGGACGTGAACCCGGCGGTGCCGATGGCCATGGCGCGCTTCGCCGTCAGCCCGTCCGGCAGCGGGACCAGCCATTCGGACTTCACCCGCGCCCGCCCGGCGTAGCCGCCCCAATGCACCTCGCCTACGCGCCAGCCGGTCAGCACGACCGCGTCGCCCGGCTTGTAGCGGTCGCTGTCGGAGGATTCGACCACGCCGGCGAAATCAATGCCCGGCACATGCGGGTAGTTCCGCACCAGCCGGCCGATGCCGTTGACGATCATGCCGTCCTTGTAGTTGAGGCCCGAATGGGTCACCCGGACGGTGACGTCGCCTTCCGGCAGGTCATCCGTGGTCAGGTCCTGCAGCGCCGCCGAAACCTTGCCGTCGGCGGCTTCCGTCAGCAGCAGGGCCGGGAATTTCTCCGTCATTTTCGTGCCCCTGGATTGTTGTCTTCCGCAAACCGTCGTCGCAGATTAATCAATCTGCTCGGGATTTGCTTACCGCAACGCTTCAACGATCGAGACGTAATTCGCCACCCCGGCGCCGCCCATGTTGAACAGCCCGGCCAGCTTTGCGTCCTTCACCTGCATGTCGCCTGCCTCGCCGCGCACCTGCATCGCGGCGAGCACATGCATGGACACGCCGGTGGCGCCGATGGGGTGGCCCTTGGATTTCAGCCCGCCGGACGGGTTGACCGGCAGCCTTCCGTCCTTTTCGGTAACACCGTCGAGCAACAGGCGGAACCCTTGCCCCGGTTCGGCGAGGCCCATCGCTTCGTATTCCAGCAGTTCGGCGGTGGTGAAGCAGTCATGGGTTTCCACGAGGCTGAGGTCGTCCAGCGTCAACCCGCCCTGCGCCAGCGCGCCCGCCCAGGCCTTCGCCGTGCCGTCCAGGAAGGTCATGTCGCGGCGGCTCATGGGCAGGTAGTCGTTGACGTGCTGGGCCGCGCGGAACACCACCGCCTTCTTCATGGTCAGCGCCGTATCGAGATCCGCCAGCACCACCGCCGCCGCGCCATCGGAAACCAGCGAGCAGTCGGTGCGCTTCAGCGGCCCGGCCACCAGCGGGTTCCTGTCCGAAACCGTGCGGCAGAAGTCGTAGCCCAGATCCTTGCGCAGCTGGGCATAGGGGTTGCCGCAGCCGTTCTTGTGGTTCTTGGCCGCGATGCGGGCCAGCGCGTCGCTCTGGTCGCCGTATTTCTGGAAATACTGCTGGGTGATCCGCCCGAAGACCCCCGCGAAGCCGCCCTCGATGACGGAGTCTTCCTTCTGGTAGCTGGCCTTCATCAGGATGCCGCCGATTTCCGGCCCCGGCGTGTCGGTCATCTTCTCGACGCCGACGACCAGCACCAGCCGGCCCTTTTTCGCCTCCAGGAAGTTCAGTCCCTGGTGGATCGCGGCGGACCCGGTCGCGCAGGCGTTTTCCACCCGCGTCGCCGGCTTGAAGCGCAGCGCCGCATCCGCCTGCAGCACCAGCGAGGCGCCGAAATCCTGCGCCGAGAAGCCGGCGTTGAAATGGCCGAGATAGATCGCGTCGATATCGGCGGGCGACACGCCCGCATCGGCGATGGCGTCGCTCGCCACGCGGACGATCAGGGATTCGACGTCCTCACCCTCAAGCTTGCCGAATTTCGAATGCGTCCAGCCCACCATGCATGTGGTCATGCACCGGCCTCCCCAGAGATTTGAATTCCTGTTCGACCATAGCAGGCCGCAAAAGCGCTGGCCAAGGCGGATTGCGACGCGCGCCAGGGCAGATCCCCTTTAATCTGACGCAATTTTTGCGCCAGATCAAAGGCGTGAATCTGCTCTATCTCTATAGAATTAAAGCAAATTCACGTGTTAATCGGAATCACCTGGGTGATTCCGATTAATCACGATTTGCTTTAGGCGGCCTTGCCATCCGCTGCCGATGCGGGGGCGCTCATGCTGCCTTTCCATGCAGTCAGGTAAATCGGGACCGGCTCATCGAAGCCCTTGAGGTCGTAATCGCCCTTCTTCGTGAAGGTGAAGCCCTTGCCGGAACAGGTTTCCCGGACGATGGTCGACACGCAGATTTCCTCGCCCTCGGCCTTGCTCAGCACGCGTGCCGCCATCTGCACCGGCGTGCCGAAGATATCGTTGTCCTCATGAATCGGTTCGCCGGCATTGATGCCGATGCAGATCCCGAGACCGAGGTCCGGATTGGCGCTGTTCGCGCGCTGGCAGGCCTGCTGTATGGCGATCGAGCCTTCGATGGCGGCAACAACCTGCGGGAAGGTCGCCATGATGCCATCGCCCGTATGCTTGATTTCGCGGCCGCCATGCAGGGCCAGCGCGTCGCGCACGATGGAATTATGCTCCCGCACCACAAGCTGGGC
>JAQCHR010000334.1 GCA_027619655.1 Pseudomonadota bacterium | reverse complement strand
GACCCAGACAACCACCCTCATCAGATGCTGCTCAGTTGGGATTGAAATTAAACCGGACAGCAGTGGGTCGAGCCCGAGCATGACGTCCTTAATATATCTGGCACTTGTAATGCTGCGGCATCGCGCCAACTGGACAAACCCGGCGGGAGGTGGAGAATGCGGCGCCAATCCGGTCCCCCATGAAGGAATGCCCCCGTGTCCGATGCCCCCCTGCTGTTTACCCCGCTGACAATCCGCGGCGTCACCCTGCCGAACCGCGTCGTCGTCTCCCCGCTCTGCATGTATTCCTGCGCCGGCGACGGCATGGCCAATGACTGGCATTTCGCCCATCTGAGCACCTTCGCGCGCGGCAAGGCCGGGCTGGTCTTCTGCGAGGCGACGGCGGTCACGCCGGAAGGGCGGATCACGCCGCAATGCCTGGGCATCTGGAACGATGAACAGGCCGAGGCGCTGAAACCCATCACCCGCTTCATCGAATCCATGGGCTGCGTGCCGGGCATGCAGATCGCCCATGCGGGGCGCAAGGCCTCGCATATGCGGCCGTCGAAGGGAGCAGCGCCGCTGACCGAGGCCGATGCCGCCACGGGCAACGCGCCCTGGCCGACCGTCGCCCCCTCCGCCGAGGCGGTGACGCCGAACGCGCCGGTGCCCCACGCGCTGACCACCGAGGAAATCGCCGAACTGGTGCAGGCCTTCGCCGACGCCACGAAGCGCGCCCATGGCGCCGGTTTCCGGGTGCTGGAAATCCACGGCGCCCACGGTTACCTGATCCAGAGCTTCCTGTCCCCGCTGGGCAACCACCGCAACGACGCCTATGGCGGCGATCTCCAGGGGCGGATGCGCTTCGCGCTGGAAGTCACCGAGGCGGTGCGCGCGGCCTGGCCGGACGACCTGCCGCTGTTCTTCCGCATTTCCGCTGTGGACGGTTCCGATGATGGCTGGTCGCTGGACGATTCCGTCGTGCTGGCGCGCGAACTGGCGGCGCGCGGGGTCGATGTGGTCGACTGTTCCGCCGGCGGTATCAAGGGCGCGCCGGCCTTCCGCACCCCCGTCCAGGGCGGCGGCGAGCGCCCGCCGGGCTTCCAGGTCCCCTATGCGGACCGGGTGAAGCATGATTCCGGGGTGAAGACCATGGCCGTTGGCGTCATCTACGACCCGCACCAGGCCGAGGCGATCCTCACCGAAGACCGCGCGGACCTCGTCGCGCTGGGCCGGGAGATCATGTACAACCCCTTCTGGCCGCTGCATGCCGCCGAGGCGCTGGACGCCGACCCGAAGCATGACATGTGGCCCGAACAGTATGGCTGGGCGGTCAAGCGCCGCTCGCAGATCCTGGGCTTCAAGGGGCTTCGCGCGGCGGAATAAGCCGCGCCGGGGCGATGTCAGGGAACCCAATTACCGTTTTAGATCAGCCAGCACTACCTGCCAGGCCGGCCAGCTGGCGAACCGTCGGGCCATCAATGCATACCCGCCCGAACCCGGATGCAGCCCGTCGGTGGTGCGCAGGCTGGCCTCCCAACCCGGATCGGCGCTGAGCGGAGTGAACAGGTCGAGATAGGCGATCCCTTCTGCCGCCGCCCGCGCCGCATAGGCTTCGTTATGCCGGGCGATGGCGTCATTGGCAAAACGGTAACTGAGCCCCTTGAAGGGCGTCAGCGGCATCATCGCCTCGATCACCGGGGTCGGCCCGACCCAGAGCGACGGGCCGAAGCGGCGGGCGGTCTTGATCATGCGGATGATCAGTTCGGTCGAGCGCTCGAGTTCGACCCGTGCGCCGTCGCGCTGCGGGCTTTTTTCATGCGCGCTGTCATTGATGCCGACGGCGAAGACCGTGGCGCGCTTGAACGGTTCCGGCAGGCGCGCGTCGCATTCCGCTTCCCAGCGGGCGGCGACGAGTTCCGAGGTATCGGCGCGGACACCCAGATTGTAGGGCACCACGTCATAGCCATCCGCCCGCGCCGCCTGCGCCACGCGGGTCGGCCAGCCGAGCAGGGTTTCATCGCCCGTGCCATGGGTAATGCTGTCGCCGATGAAGCCGACGCGGATCTGCGGTAATATTGTTGCCATCTGCCTGTCTTCCTATGCCGTCGTTTTTTCGCGGGTCATGACGCAGCCCTCGTAACCCTTGGCCGCCACGTCATCGCAGATCGCCTTGTAGCGTTCGTAGCCGCCCACATAGGGCATGAAGACGCGCGGCTTGCCCGGGATATTCGCGCCGACATACCAGGAATTGGCCTTCGGATAGAGGGTCGAATCCGCGACCTCGTTGACATGCTGCACCCATTCATCCTCCGCCTGTTTTGTGGCTTCGAAGCGCGAAACACCCTTTTCCCGCAGATGTTGCAGGCAGTCCACGATCCAGTCGGTATGCTGTTCGATGGCGACGATCATGTTCGCCTTCACCGACGGGCTGCCCGGGCCGGTGATCACGAACATGTTCGGGAAGCCCGCAACCATAAGGCCCAGATAGGTGCGCGGCCCGGCTTCCCAATTGTCCTGGATCGTCAGGCCGGCCGTGGTGCGCAGGTCGATTTCCTTCATCGCGCCGGTAATCGCGTCGAAGCCGGTGGCGAAGACGATAGCGTCGAATTCGTATTCGGCATCCGCGGTGCGCAATCCGGCCGGTGTGATCTCTTCAATCGGCGTCTTGCGCGCGTTCACCAGCGTGACGTTGTCGCGGTTATAGGTTTCGAAATAACCGGTATCGAGCACCAGCCGCTTGGTACCCATCGGGTGATCGTTTGGGCAGAGCAGTTCCGCGGTTTCCGCATCCTTGACGATGCCGCGGATCTTGTTGCGGACGAAATCGGCGGCAGTGTCGTTCGCCTCCTGGTTCGTCAGCAGGTCGGTATAGGTATAGAGGAAGCTGATGCTGCCGCCTTCCTGCCATTTCGCCTCATAGGCCGCGTTGCGGTCAGCTTCCGGAACATCGAGCGCGGATTGCGTCGGCGGCGGGAACCCGCCGATGCCGAACGGCGTATGCTGGGCCGCTTCGCGCCGCGCCGGGTAATCCGCCTTGTGGGTCGATTCCCGCTTTGGATCCATCGGCGCATTGCCCGCGGGCAGGATGAAATTCGCCGTGCGCTGGAAGACATGCAGGTGCTTCGCCTGCCGGGCGATGATCGGGATCATCTGGACGCCGGACGACCCGGTGCCGATGACAGCGACCCGCTTGCCGGTGAAATCCACCCCTCCGGCCGGCCACAACCCGCTGTGATACCACTTGCCTTTGAAGCTTTCGATCCCCTTGAAATCGGGCACACGCGGCGTCGACAGGTTGCCGCTGGCCATGATGCAGTAGCGCGCGGTCACCGTGTCGCCCTGATCGGTTTCGACCGTCCAGGTATTGGTGTCGTCGTCGAAGACCGCGGCCGTCACGCGGGTATTGAGCTGGATATCGCGGCGCAGGTCGAAGCGGTCGGCGACATGGTTGATGTATTCCAGGATTTCCGGCTGGTTGCCGTAACGTTCCGGCCAGTGCCATTCCTGCTGCAGTTCATCGGAGAATGCATAGGAATATTCCAGGCTTTCCACATCGCAGCGCGCGCCGGGATACTTGTTCCAGAACCAGGTGCCGCCGACACCGCTGCCCGCCTCATAGGCTCGGGCGGTCATCCCCAACCCGCGCAGCCGGTGCAGCGTATACAGCCCCGCCAGCCCGGCGCCGACGATGACCACATCGTAATCGGTTTCGCGCATCGCGCCGGCGGAGGCAGAATCATTGTGGGTATCGGGCATGTCTTTCTCGCATTCTCGAAGGCAGGAACGGTCCGGGATTCGCATTACGGCAGCACGTCACGGCGGTTTCGTCAATCCGGCGGCAGCGATCCCGCGCATTTCCGCCACCGCGAGGGCGCCGCAACGAAGGGAATTCAGCGCTTGTGGCGGCTACGCTCCCGATCCGCTATGATCCGGTCCGGGAACAGGGGCAGGCCGACGATACCACCGCCAATGCGAACGAACGGAGACGACCGATGAAACGCACCGCCCTGAAAATGCTGCTCGCCCGCGTGGCGCTTGGCGCATTCGCCCTGTCGGCGGTTACGCCGGCCTGGGCCGACAATGACAAAAAGAACCACAACCCGCCCGGCCATTCCAAGCACCGGGATGATGACCGGGGCAAGGGCGGCGGCCACGGCCATGACAAGGCGCGCGGCGGACCGCCGGCCTGGACGCCGGCATGGGGCTATCGCGGCAAGGAAAAACTGAAATACAAGCGCGGCGCCCGCTATTACGAGGTCGAACCGGCGTCGCTGGTGCAGATCGGGAATAACGGCTTCGGCACCTGCAATCGCGACGTGATTGGCGCGATCCTGGGCGGCGCCGCCGGCGCGGCGGCCGGGTCGCAATTCGGCAAGGGCGACGGCAAAATCTTCACGACAGTCGGCGGCGCGATCATCGGCGCCCTGATCGGCGGCAACCTGGGACAGGCGATGGACCAGACCGACCAGAACTGCGTTGGACAGATTCTGGAGCGGGCCCCCAATGACAGCACGGTCGCCTGGCGCGACCCGGACCGTCAAAGGCAGTATTAGGTAACGCCGACACGCACCTACCAGACGCCATCCGGCGCCTATTGCCGGGAATACC
>JAQCHR010000333.1 GCA_027619655.1 Pseudomonadota bacterium | reverse complement strand
AGTTGAAGCCCGGCGCCGCCGGGTGACCGGTGGCGACGAGGCTGTCCACCCGCCTCGTCTTCCGCCGTGAATTCGTGCTTCAACGCGTCGATATACCCCTTCCACTGCTGCAATGTGCGCGGCCCGGTGATGACGCTGGTGACGATCTTGTTGTTCAGGACCCACAGCGTGGCGAATTCCGCCGGGGTCATGCCGCGCTTGGCGACATGCTTCTTGATCGCATCGACGACCTTGTAAACTTCCGGCCGCAGGTCGCGGTTGATGATGCTGGCGTCGCCGCGTCCGGCACGGCTGTTCGCCGGCGGCGTCTTGCCCTGTTCGTATTTCCCGGTCAGCGCGCCCCGGGCGAGCGGCGAGAACGGCGCCACGCCGATGCCGAAATGCTCGCAGGCAGGCAGGTGGTCGTTTTCCGGCTGCCGCATGACGATGTTGTACATCGGCTGGCTGACCACCGGGTAGGGTGTGCCGGTCTGGTCGCACAACCGAATGATTTCCGCCACTTTCCAGCCGTAATGGTTGGAGAAGCCCCAATAGGTCGCCTTGCCGCTGGCGATCACGTCGCGTATCGCGGTCGCGGTGATGCATGTAGTAGATATCGACATAATCGGTCGCGAGCCGTTTCAGGCTGGCGTCGATGCCCTCCATGATCCATTTCCGCGACAGCCCGCGCTTGCGTTCCGGCGGGCCATCCTGCTGCCCGACCTTGGTCGCCAGGATCCAGTTGGCGCGATCCTTCTTCAGCAGCTTGCCGAGCACGGTTTCCGCCTTGCCGCCGGAATAGGCATCGGCGCAGTCGATGAAGTTGACCTGGCTGCCGCGCGCCATGTTGACCACCTTGGCCGCAGTCGCGTCGGTCATGCTGCTGCCGAAATCCATCGTGCCGAGGCAGATTGTCGATACCCGTAACCCGCTATTGCCGAGATAACGAAATTCCATTTTATCCCCCATTCCCTGTCGCATTCGTTGTAACTGCCGGCGATTATAACCGAACAGGCGGCAATAATAGCCGAAAAACGAGATACTGACGGGCAAGCTGGACGCTTGTCGCGGGCGGCGACGGCAGGCAGCATGGGCGCCATGAAGAAATCGGGGAAGTGACATGACATACGACTACATCATCGTCGGCGGCGGCTCCGCCGGTTCCGTTCTGGCGAACCGCCTGTCCGCGCGCAGCGCCAATCGGGTGCTGCTGTGCGAGGCGGGGCCCGATACGCCGCATGGCAAGGTGCCGGACGTGATCCTCGACAGCTATCCGGGCATGGCCTAACTCGACCAGCGTTTCCAGTGGCACGACCTGAAGGTCACGACGCAGGTTGTCTCCCATAACAACCCGGCCGCCGACCGGCCGCCGCTGCGCCATTACGAGCAGGCGCGGGTGCTGGGGGGCGGGTCGTCGATCAACGGGCAACTCGCCAATCGCGGCGCGCCGACCGATTACAACGAATGGGCCGAACGGGGTGCGAAGGGCTGGGACTGGGGTTCCGTGCTGCCCTATTTCCGCAAGGTCGAACGGGAGATGGATTTTCCGGACGACAAGAAATACCACGGCACGCAGGGCCGCATCCCCGTCCGGCGGATATTTCCTGATTCCTGGACCGAACACGCCAAAGGCGCCGGCAAGGCGTTCGAGAACGCGGGCTTCGAATTCCTGCCCGACCAGAACGGCGAATTCCGCGACGGCTATTTTCCCGCGACCATGTCGAACCTGTATGAGCGGCGGGTTTCGGCGGCGATCGGCTACCTGGATCCCGGCACCCGGCAGCGCGAAAACCTGACGATATCGACCAGCACCTCGGTGCGGGAATTGCTGTTCGAGGGTACGCAATGCGTCGGCGTGACGGCGCTGGTCAACGGACAGGATACGGAATTCCGGGCCCGAGAGGTCATCGTTTCGATGGGCGCGATCCATACGCCGGCGCAGCTGCTGCGCGCCGGGATCGGGCCCGCGATGCATCTGCGCGACTTGGGTATCGAGGTCCGGGCCAACCGGGCCGGGGTGGGACAGCGGCTGATGGACCATCCCATGATCGCCGTCGCCTCCTTTCTGAAGCCGCATGCGCGCATGGATGAAACCACCCGGCGGCAGGTGCTGACCGCGCTGCGCTTTTCCTCCGGCATCGGCGGCGCGCCGGCGGGCGACATGTTTACCGCGGTGCTGACCAAATCGGCCTGGCATGCGGTCGGTGACCAGATCGCCTCCATGGTGCTGTTCGTGAACAAGACGTTTTCCGAAACCGGGCAGGTCCAGCTTCAGGATGCCCACTGGCGTGCGGAACCGCTCGTCGAATTCAACCTGCTGTCCGACCGGCGCGACCTGGAGCGGATGATGCACGGTTTCCGCCTGCTGGCCAAACTGCACGCGGACCCGGCCCTGCAGGCGGTTGTCAGCGATGCCTTTCCGGCCAGCTACAGCGACAAGGTCCGCCAGATCGGAAAGGTCAACCTGAAGAACAGATTGCTGACCGGCATCATGGCGAAACTGCTGGACGGGCCGGATGCCTTGCGCAAGCTGCTGCTGGAGAAATTCATCATGGAGGGCGATACCATCGACGACCTGCTGGCGGATGAGGACCGGCTGGAAGCCTTCATCCGCCGGGCCGCCGTCGGCGTGTGGCACGCGTCCTGTTCCTGCCGCATGGGGGCGGAAACCGACCCGATGGCGGTCGCGGACAGCGCGGCCGGGTTTACGGCGTTCAGGGGCTTCGGGTCGTGGATGCGTCGCTGTTTCCGGTCGTGCCCTGCGCCAATACCAATTTCCCGACCTTCATGACGGCGGAAAAGATCTCGGACATGATCCTGGCGGGCAATTAGGAAGGCGCTGCGGCGCGGCGGGCATGCTGCTCCCGCCACAGCACGTATAACCCGCTGGCGACGATGATCACGGTGCCGGCCAGGACGTGCATCCCCGGCACATGGCCGAAGATGTAATAGCCCAGGATCGTCGCCCAGATCAGTTTGGTGTAATTGAACGGCGCCAGCAGGGAGACGGGGGCGCCTTCCGCCGCGCGGATCATCATGAAATGCGCCACCACGCCCAGCAGGCCGATAAAGAAGAACATCGCCATGAATTCAAGGGTCAGGGGAGACCATACGAAGCCGACGATCAGGCTGGACCACAGCAGGCTGCCGGCGCCGGTGTAGAACAGGGCGACGAGCGTGGGCTCGGTACGGCTGAGCTTGCGGGTGACGATCTGGAACAGGGCGAAGGCAAAGGCGGAAATGACCGGCATGACCACGGCCCAGTGCATCGTGCCGCTGGGCCGGATCACGATGAGCACACCGACCAGCCCGACCAGCACGGCCGACCAGCGGTGCAGCCCGACCTTTTCGCCGAGCATCGGGATCGACAGCACCGTGATGATGAAGGGCGAAGCGAAGGTGATCGCGATCGTATCCGCCATGGGCAGGTATTTCATGCCAAGGAACAGCGAACAGATGCTGGTCACGATGATCGCCGAGCGCAGCATGTGAAGCCCGACCCGGTTGGTCGAGTACAGCTTGCGCAGGGGGACGCGTTTCACCATGGCGAAGATGAGGATATAGGTCGTCATCGACAGGAAATAGCCCCAGGTCACCTGGAAGGAATGGATATCCGGCGAATAGTATTTCGCCGCGGCATTGATGATCGCGGTCAGGAAGTTCGCAAAGACGAACAGCGCGATGCCGAAGAAGGGGTGGTCGGTCGCCATGCTGGGGATTACCTGACTATCCGGGAAGGGATGCGCCCCGTTGGGGCCGGCTCAATCTAGACGCTGGGAGACGAAAAGCCAGCATGAAGAATCCCGGCCGAATAAAATTAATATTAAGAATTATTCGCATTAAAGTGAGCGTCAGCTTTGCACTGTCTCCCGTCGGCCCGGTTTCCGGCGCCGGATGGGAACCATCTATCGGGGAGCACGATATTGTCGCCTGACACTGCCGAAACCGGAATGCGGCTCTGGCCGACGGAAACACGGGAACTCGATACGGCGGAGCAGTTCATTGTCCGTTCGTTCCGCCGCTGGATCACGGGCCTTCGGCAGAATGACGGCGGCCACTGGTCGCTGGTCTGGAACGAATTCTCCCGCTATTTCGGCGAAGCCGACGGGAAGGCAGCGCTTTCCGGATTCGCCCGGCTGGTCCGTGGCCTGCAGAGCCATGCGCGGCGCAATATCGCCTATCACCTGCCCTGCTGCCCGTGCCTGTGCGCCGATGAAATCCGCATCGTCAACATGATCGCCGCCTGCCAGCGGCGGCGCCTGTCGCATGCCCATGCGCTGGCGGAATGGATGGTGTGCGCCGACGGAATCGGCGATCTGATCGATGCCGCCTCGCAGGTGGCGCATTTCATGCAGAATCACGGATTTGCCTTTCCTGACCGCAGCCATCCGCAACCGGCAACGGCAGCCGGCGCCGTGCCCGGATACCGCACCGTCCATTAGGGCAGGTCCTTCGCGGTGGTTCCCTTTCGCCGGGGTTTCATTGTATGAGACTGTCTTGCTGGCGGGGATGGCAGCAACGCAGACGGTCGTTTCCGTCGGGTATCCATGATTGTCCGCATGTAACCGGATCGCGGCCTTATGTGACACGGGGTCGATGACGCCTGGTGTGCGCAGGGCCGAACA
>JAQCHR010000332.1 GCA_027619655.1 Pseudomonadota bacterium | reverse complement strand
TTCATGTCGGCGGTACGAGTGCCGATCCGCTGGTTTCGGGGAAGCTGAATGTCGTCCGGGGAACCTTTGCCTTTGCGGGCAAGACCTTCGTCGTGAAATCCGGAACGGTGTCGCTGGGCGACGGGCAATCGCTGGAACCGGAAATCGATGTGCTGACGGAGGCGAAACTGCCGGATCTGCTCGCGCGGGTGCGGATAGAAGGCAAGGCGTCGCAGCCCGTAATCACGGTATCCTCCGAACCGTCCCTGCCGCAGGAGGAAGTCCTGGCGCAGATCCTGTTCGGGCGGTCGACCGGCCAGTTGACGGCGGTCCAGGCGCTGCAACTGGCCCAGACCGCGGCGACCCTGTCCGGCGCAAGCGGCGCCAGCGTCGTCGACAAGGTCCGGCAGGCGCTCGGCGTGGATGTGCTGAACGTCGAGTCGGACGGCGACAGCGGCGGCGCCACGTTGAAGGCCGGTAAATATATTAACGAAAAGATATTCCTCTCCGTCTCACAGGGCACCGAACCGGGGACGCAGCAGGTCGGCGTCGAAGTGGAGGTGCTGCCGAATGTTTCCGTTGATATCGATGTCGGCGGGTCGGAAAGCTGCAATGTCGGGCTGAACTGGAAATTCGACTACTGATGCGCCGCATGGAACTGTCCGGACGCCTGCCAAGCAGCCGGACCGCGAGGGTGGCGCGGCCCGGCCTTGGAGCAGAGGGGAAGGGAGGCATCGCGAGATGCGCTCTTCTTCACCGTCGTCAGGTTAGGCCGGCTGCGGCGGTCGCAAATTGATCTGGATCATGCATTCGGTAATTTTCAATCGATTCCGATCGGTGCATGCTCCGGCCTTGCGAGGTTTTTTGCAAATCGTCGCAGATTGATTCATTCCGCAGGGAATTTGCTTTAGAATACAGTCGCCGCGCCGTGCCGCGGTCAGGAAGCAAGAGGTAGATATGGCCGCGCCGTCACTCCTCGTCATTACCGACCGGCAGAACACGACCCTGCCCTTCGATGAAGTTCTGGTGCAGGTACTGAATGCCGGTTGCCGCTGGATCATGGTGCGGGAAAAGGGGCTGGCGACCGTGGAACTCTGTCCGCTGGTGGCGACGATACAGGAAGCTGCCAGTGCTTTCGGCGCGACGATTTCGATCAACGGCGATTACACGGCGGCGTCGATTCGCGGTATCCGCGCCATCCACCTGCCGCAGGGGCATCCGGTGCCGGCCATTCGCCGGGTGATGGGGGCGCAGACCCTGATCGGGGTTTCCGCGCATTCGGTGGCGGAGGCGATGCAGGCGGCGGCGGAGAGTGCGAACTACATCACCGCGAGCCCGGTGCATGAAACGCAGAGCAAGCCCGGCTACGGCCCCGCGCTGGAAATGGACGGGCTGTCAGAGATCGTGGCGGCGGTGCGGATTCCCGTCCTGGCGCTGGGCGGCGTCACGACCGAAAACGCCGCGGCGTGCATTCGCGCCGGCGCGGCCGGGGTCGCGGTCATGGGGTCGGTCATGCGGTCGGAAACGCCGGGGCGCGTGGTTTCGGATCTGATCGCGGCGCTTGCGACGCAGGCGTCCTGATCCGAAGCCATCGCGACCCCGGCGGGTCCGGTCAGGCCGCCCGGGGTCGGCTTCCCTGCAGCTTCGCTTTCCCGACCCGGCCGGCATCGTTCGCGGCCATGCCGGTCGCGGGGCCGTCGGCGGAAAATCCCGCAAGCGGACTTTCGGTCCGGACCTGTTTCCACCAGCGGTTCAGCCCGATCATGAAGACAACGAGGCCGGCACAGGTGACGGCGACTACCGTCCATCCCAGGACGCCCGGCATGGCGTGGGCTTCCAGCGTAATGCCGTGAATGAAGCCAGCGATTCCAAGCGAAAACAATGTGGTGATTCCGACGGAAAAACTGATCGAGTAGTTTTCCTGCTTCGTCCAAAGGGGCGGACGTGGCCGCTGGAATTCCAGCACGGACCAGCTGAACAGGATGATGCCTGAAGCGAGCAGCAGCGTTCCGATAACAATGCCCATAATATTTTAGATGCTCCGTATAACGGCGGGTTCGGGGTCAGGTAAGGTGGCCGCACAAACTGCCGCCGGTGATTTGTTGCACCGGCGGCAGGGTGGGCAGATGTAACCGTATAATTCAGGCGGCCTTGCGGCGGCGCGGTTTCGAGCCGGAGGGCGAGCCCTGCGTGGGGTTCCCACCGCCGGCATTCCGGTCGTTTGCCGCCGTCAGGTCCGAAACATTGGCGCCGCCGGCGAAATCCGCGGCGGACGCGGCCGGGTTACTTTCCAGGCTGCGCCACTGCTGAATGAACCTGGACATGAAATAGACGCCAATGCCTGCAATGGCGGCTATGGACAAGAGAACGCGGACCGTCAGGAATTCATCCGGGACGGCGTTAAAAATGGCCTGACTGGCGAATGCAAAGGCTAAGAGCAATGAAACGGTGCTGGCCAGGGCGAGAACCATTGCTGCTGATGTGTTTTTGGTCCAGGGCGCCAGAACTGGTTGCCTGTACTGGAGGGCTGACCAGGTGAAGAGGGTAACCGCCACCGCGAAAAGCAGTGTCCCAATGACGGCGTTCATAATGCGGGGATCTCCCAGAGAAGACATAAGGCGTATGCAAAACGCCAACGTATAAGTATACGCCGGAATTATCGGGTATTAAATTGGGTGCCGAAAATAATTATTCGAAGCCGCAGGCGAAGCATTTGCCCCGCAGCCCGGCGCGGCAATGCAGCCATGCCGTTCCGGGCGACGAGGTGTGTCAGTAATTCAACGGTATTCTAATACCGGTTGGTCTGTAGTTCGATCAGCGGGAAGGCGCTGGAAACATGCGCTTCGTTCACCGGCGCCGCGGTTTCGAGATAGCTGCTGTCCAGCTGGTCCAGGCTGGTCACGCCCAGCAGCCCCATCGCCAGCCGCATTTCCTCTTCCAGCAGCTGCAGGACCCGCACCAGCCCGTCCTTGCCGCCGGCAGCGAGGCCATAGCCCTGCATGCGGCCGATGCCGACCGCGTCCGCGCCCAGCGCCAGCGCCTTGACGATATCGGTGCCGCGGTAATAGCCGCCATCGACGATGACCGCCGCCTTGCCGGCGACCGCCTTGACGACTTCGGGCAGCGCGGTGGTGGAGCCGCGCCCGTGGTCGAGCTGCCGCCCGCCATGGTTGGAAACATAGACCCCGTCCACGCCGTGCTCGACGCACAGGGCGGCGTCTTCCGCCGTACCGATGCCTTTCAGGATCAGCGGAACGTCATGCTTGTCCTTGAACCGCTTGACATTGTCCCAGGTGTACAGCGCCTGGTATTCCATGCCCGTCGCGCTGACCCGCCAGGGCTTGGCGAAACGGTTCGCCAGGTCGCGCTCGCGGCGGCTGTAATGGGCCGAATCGACCGTGATCGCGAAGGCGTAATAGCCGCTGTCGATGGCGCGCTTGACGTAATCATCCTCGAACGCCGCGTCGCCCCGGACATAGAGCTGGAAGATGCGCTTGTTGTCGGCGGCGGCGGCGGTTTCCTCCAGCCCCGGCGCGCAGCGCGAGCTCAGCATATGGACGATGTCGAATTCTTCCGCGGCCTGGCCCGACGTGGCGCCGCCGCCCGGATAGAACGATTCCAGCGAGCCGATCGGCGCCAGAAGCACCGGGATCCGCATTTTCTGGCCCAGCAGCGAACCGGAAACATCGACATCCAGCACGTTGCGGCAGACCCGTGGCTTGAAGGCGATGGTGTCCAGCGCCTGCCGGTTGCGCCGCAGGGTGGTTTCGGTTTCCGTCGCGCCGACAAGATAGTCCCACTGGTCGCGCGGCAGGTTCTTCTGCGCCTTGGCGACGATTTCATGCAGCGTATAGAACTCGCTTTCGGCGGCATTCGGGTCGTCTGTTATATCGCTCACTGATTTGCTCTCCGTGGCCTGGTGATTTTATTCGGGGCGGCGATCCTATGCCGGGCGAACCGGCCCGCACAAGTATTGCCATGCGACTGCCGGAAATCCCGCTCGCGGCGCTGGCATCCGGCGGCGCTGCGCGATAGACAGGCACGATGAGCATCTGTTCCATCTGCGCCGGCGCGCAAAGCACCCCTTACGTGACTCAGCACGGCTATGATTATGTCGCCTGCCGGGGCTGCGGCTTCGTGTATCTGGACCCGATGCCCGACCCGGAAAGCCTCAGCCGGATCTATAACGAGGACGAAGGGGCGGTCGGCGTCGGCCGGTATCCCAAGGCGCGGTCCCGCATGCGCCGCGCGATGCTGCGCGCCCTGCGGCTGGCGCCGTATTTCTTCCGGCGTGATGCGGTGGATGTGGGCTGCGGCGGCGGCTTCGTCGTGGAGGCGATGCGGCGGCTGGGCGCACGCGCGACCGGAATCGATATCAGCGTCCCGTCGATCGCCTATGCCCGCGACGCCTTTCCCCGCGCGACGTTCCATCACGAGGATTTCGAGACGTTCGCCGCGCGCGGCCAGCAGTTCGACTTCCTGCATTCGTCGGAGGTGATCGAGCATATCGGCGATGTGAACGGCTATATGCGGTTCCTGGCAGCCATCGCCCGGCCCGGCGCGCGGCTGTTCGTGACGACGCCGGATATCGGCCATGCGGTCGTGCCGGCGGACGTCACCGCCTGGGACAT
>JAQCHR010000331.1 GCA_027619655.1 Pseudomonadota bacterium | reverse complement strand
GGTTCTGGCGTTTGACGAATCGGTTCCCGGCGTCCTGTTGAACACGCTGATGGCGCCCGCCGCCGGCGGACTGGCCGTCATGACGCTGTTCATCCTCCGGAACCGGCGGCCGGAAGTGCCCAGCATGATCAACGGCGTCCTGGCGGGGCTCGTCGCGGTTACCGCAAACTGCCATATCGTCAGCATCCACGACGCCCTCATCATTGGGGCAGTAGGCGGGCTGATATGCCTCGCGGCCCAGAAGCTTCTCGATTACTTTTGTATCGACGACGCGGTTTCCGCAATTCCCGTTCACCTGGCCGCCGGCATATGGGGGACGCTCGCTGTCGCCCTTTTCGGTGACTTGTCGGCATTTCATGATGGCGCCGGCAGATGGGATCAGTTGCTGATCCAGTTGCAGGGCGTCGGCGCCGCCGCCGTCTACGCGTTTGGCATTTCCTATGTCGGGCGGCACATCATCAATCTGATCTATCCCCTGCGGGTTAGCGCGCGTGAGGAAATGCGGGGCCTGGACGCTTCCGAACACGGCCATGAATCCGCCATGCAGACACTGCTCGACGAATTGGAAATGCACGCGCGGAATGGCAGCCTGACCAGGTCGGTTTCGGTCGAACCGAATACCCGGGCCGGTGTCGTGGCGCAACGCTACAACAGGGTGCTCAAGCGTTTCCGGGCGGAAACAGCCGAAAAGGAAAACCTTGTCGCCGCGCTCAGGATCGAAAAGCAGCGCGCTGAAGTGGCCAATTCCGCCAAGACGCAATTCCTGATGAATATCTCGCATGAACTGCTGACGCCGCTGAACGCTATCGTCGGGTTCTCCGAGGTACTGCGAAATCTCGTGGGCGCAGAGCGATCGAAACCGAGTAGCGGCGATATCGCGGCGAAGCAGGCAGATTACCTGTCGGAGATCGAAGTGTCCGGGCGCCATCTGCACAAGCTGATCCGCGACGTCCTGGATTTCACCCAAATCGACGTCAACAGCTATGAACTGAACGAATCGGCGTTCGACCTGCTGGCGCTGACACAAGACGTTTGCGCTGCCCGGCTGCCCCAAGCAGAAGCGGCGCGGCGGAATATCCAGTTGGAATTCGATCCCGCCCTGCCCTGTCTATTCGCGGACAAGCGGGCGATACAGCAGGTCCTGTTGAATATTATCTCAAATGCGGTCAAGTTTACCGACGATGATGGCCGGATCGCCATCCGCGCCTTCGAATCGTCGCAAGGCCAGATCAATATGAGAATCGCCGATGACGGCGCCGGCATTCCCAGAGAGCAGCTCGCCGCCGTTGCGCTGCCGTTCCGGCAGGTCACCCGTTCGGGCGGCTATATCAAGCCGGAGGGGCTGGGGCTAGGGCTCAGTATCGCCAGCGCGCTGGTCGAAATCCACGGCGGAACATTGTCCATCAGCAGTTTTGAAACCGGCGGCACGGAAGTGGCCATTCAATTCCCCGCGAGCAGGACAAGCCGGGACACGGCGAGCGGCGAACAGGACAGGGCGACCATTCCCGCCTGATCCTCGTCGCAGGCGGCGCCGGGTTGCCGCGAACCGGGCTGCCGTGCTTAATTGCCGTCGGATACATCCATCCCCATACGGTACAGGCCCGGAGGCAAGACCCATGAGCAATGCATCGCGACCCAAACTGCGCGAACGGCTGCAATCGGACGATATCCTGATAGCCCCCGGCGTCTTCGAAATGATCTCCGCCAAGGTCGCCGACCGCAAGGGGTTCGAGGCGCTCTACATGACCGGATACGGCGTCGTCGCTTCGTATCTGGGCCTGCCGGATGCGGGCATCGCGAGCTATACGCAGATGCTGGACCGGGTCGCACAGATTTGCGACGGCACCACGACCCCGCTGATTGCCGATGCGGATACCGGCTATGGCGGATTGCTGAATGTCCGGGAAACGGTGCGCGGTTACGAAGCCGCCGGCGCTGCCGGCATCCAGATCGAGGATCAGGAATTTCCGAAGAAGTGCGGCCATACACCGGGCAAGAAGGTCGTGCCGCTGGCGGAAATGGTCCGCCGGATCCAGGTCGCGGTGGAAAGCCGACGCAATGACGACACGCTGATCATCGCGCGCACCGATGCGCGGGCCGTGAACGGACTGGACGACGCGCTGCGCCGCGCCGAAGCCTGCGCGAAGGCCGGTGCCGATGTGCTGTTCGTCGAAGCGCCAACCAGCGAAGCGGAAATGGAACAGATCTGCCGCAGCTTCGATACGCCGCAATTGATCAATGTCGCCGATGGCGGCGTGACGCCGATCCTGACGCGCGAGCGCTACCAGGAAATCGGCTATTCGGTGGCGATCTACCCGGCTACGGGTTTCCTTGCCGCCACGCAGGT
Organism: Pseudomonadota bacterium; assembly: GCA_027619655.1. Taxonomy (GTDB): domain Bacteria; phylum Pseudomonadota; class Alphaproteobacteria; order UBA8366; genus MarineAlpha4-Bin1. The sequence continues at coordinate 2,265 of JAQCHR010000331.1, read as the reverse complement.
TTTCGACACGGTCTATGACGCCTTGAAGAACAAGGGCGACAGCACGTCGGTACAGGACCTGCTGTATCCCTTCCCGGAAATGTCGAAACTGATGGGTTTCGAGGATGTCTGGGAATTTGACAAAAAACACGCCTCTTAAGCAGGAACACCGGCATGGAAGCAATACTTGCAAGTCTCGGCAGCGGCTTTCCGACCCTCATCCTGCATTTCAGCGTGACACTGACGATCCTGGTGGTCGGCATCTTTGCCTATCAAGCGATCACGCCGTACCGGGAATTGCAGCTCGTGCGGGAGGGGAATACGGCGGCGGCGATCGCCCTGTCCGGCGCCATTCTGAGCCTGGCCATCCCGCTGGCCTTCTGCATGGCGTTCAGCGTCAATGTCGTCGATATCGTAGTCTGGGGAGTCGTGACCCTGCTGATCATGCTGGCGGTTTACCGCCTTATCGACTTTCTGCTGAAGGACCTGCCGGCGCGGATCACCAATGGCGAAATCGGCGCGGCCCTTCTGCTGTCCTCCGTAAAGCTTTCCGTTGCGGCAATAACCGCGGCGGCCGTTTCGGGCTGATCCACGGTGAAGGGCAGCGCCCGCTATCCGCTGATCGTTTTCGTGCTGGTCATCATCACGCAGGCCATCGGGTCCTGGCTGGAAAACGATTCCGGCGGATTCGTCAGCCGCCGCCCGCCGATTGAACTGGCGCCGGACGGCGGCCCCGAAATTCTCCCGCCCCGGGTGCTCGATCCCGTCGCGGATATTGAGGTCGGCCCCAAACGGAACAGTGTGGGTACGGCCTTCGCCATTCGCGACGACGGTGTGTGGCTGACCGCACGGCATGTGGTCGACGGATGCGACAAGGTCGGCATCGTTGTCGGCGACCGCCGCGCCGTCGCCGCCAACCGGGTTGAAATCAACCAACGCGCCGACATGGCAATTCTATGGACACGCGGGAGTTCGCCCGCCATGGCGATTTCCCGTACGCCCCTGCGCGAAAACCAGGCGGGCTATCACTTCGGTTTTCCCGGGTCGCAGCCGGGCCAGGCCACCTCTACGCTGATCGGACGGCTGCGGGCACGATCGGTCGGGCGATACCACATGACGGAACCCGCCATCGCCTGGGCGGAAACCGCCCGCGTGCCGGACACGGATCGCCTGGGCGGCATCAGCGGCGGGCCGGCGGTGAACAGCAGGGGCGAAATCATCGGCGTCACCTTTGCCGGCAGCGAGCGCCGGGGCCGGATATTCACAACGGCGCCGCAATCCATGGATCAACTGCTCGACGCCGCGAAGATCAGGCCGAACGGCCGGCCATCGGCCAGCCTGAACCTCGGCGGCCCGACAGCGGAAAACTTCGTCGAATACGGCAATGCGCTACGCCGGCAGTTGACCGTCGCCCAGGTCATCTGCCGCGTTTTTGAGTAACGGCGGCTACGACCGGAAAATACCCCGCGGCATCAGACGTCGATCAGCAGGCGCTGCGGGTCTTCCAGCAGCTCTTTCATCCGAACGACGAAAGTAACCGCTTCGCGGCCATCGACAATGCGATGGTCATAGGACAGGGCCAGATACATCATATTGCGGATCTTGACCTCGTCGCCGACCGCCATCGGCCGCTTCTGGATCTTGTGCATGCCGAGAATGCCCGACTGCGGCGTATTCAGGATCGGCATCGACAGCAGCGAACCGTAAACCCCGCCATTGGAAATGGTGAAGGTACCGCCAGTCATTTCCGCAATGGTCAGCTTGCCGTCCCGGGCGCGGCGGCCGAAATCGGCAATCGTGCCTTCGATTCCGGCGAAGCTCAGCTTGTCCGCATCGCGCACCACGGGCACGACAAGCCCCTGCGGCGTACCGACGGCGACACCGATGTCGTAATAGTTCTTGTAGATCAGCTCATCGCCGCGAATTTCCGCATTGACCGCCGGAATTTCCTTCAGCGCGATAATTGCCGCCTTGATGAAGAATGACAGGAATCCCAGCCGGACATTGTGCTTCTTCTCGAAGGCATCGCGGTATTCGCTGCGCAGGGTCATCAGCGCGCCCATATCAACCTCGTTGAAGGTCGACAGCATGGCGGCGGTGTTCTGCGCCTGTTTCAGCCGTTCGGCGATGCGCTGCCGCAGGCGCGACATCCGCACGACTTCCTCGCCGCGCGGGTCAGCGGTGCGGGGCGGCAGGTTTGCGGCAGAGGTGATCGTCGGCGCGGATGGTTGCGGCGCGGCGACCGGTTTCGGCTCCGATGCTGCCTTGCGGCCTTCAATCGCGGCC
>JAQCHR010000330.1 GCA_027619655.1 Pseudomonadota bacterium | reverse complement strand
ATCACATTAAGTGGTCTAGTTTTGCTCCGCCAAAGTGGTCTATTTTTACGCCGCCGTTCACAATACCGGCGCATAATTAAGGGGACATAATACTTTTCCACCTCCCGGCGCCCCGGTGTTTTTTCGTTTCAGGGCCTACATTGCGGCGCGCTTGCGCCTATGATGCCGGCAAACCCCTGAAGCGGTATTCATCCAGACGCTGCGGAGCCTTGCATGACCGGACCGGCAAAACCCAGATCCGCCCTGTTTTTCGACTACCCCCTATCCAAGGGCACAGTCTATACGCCGGAAGCGCGGGCGCGGATTGCGGCGCTGACCGACCCCTATCCCGACGACATCAATGCGGGCAATTTCGACGACCACGCGGCGGGTCTGGCCGATGTCGAGGTGATCTTCGCGACCTGGGGGCTGTTCCCCTTCGAGGCGCGCCATTTCGCCGCCCTGCCGAAGCTGAAGGCCGTGTTCTACGCCGCCGGCAATGTGAAGGCCTTCGCCCAGCCGCTGATCGACCACGACGTCATCCTGGTCAGCGCCTGGCAGGCCAATGCGATCCCGGTGGCGGAAATGTGCCTGTCGCAGATCCTGCTGTCGCTGCGCGGCTATTTCCGCGCCGTCCGGCAGTACCACGACATGCACAACAACGCCGCGGCCAAGGCCTTCACCCATCCGGGCGTCAACGGCGCCACGATCGGGCTGCTCGGCGTCGGCAAGATCGGCACAAGGCTGCGCCACCTGCTGCGCGACTACCCGCTGAAGGTCATTGCCTTTGACCCGTTCCTGACGGCGGAACGCGCGGCGGCACTCGATATCGAATCCGTGTCGCTGGACGCGGTGTTCGAACGGTCCGATATCGTCTCCAACCATATCCCGGACATCGCCGATACGCGCGGCGTGCTGACCGAAAAACAGTTCGCCGCGATGCGCAGCGGCGCCAGTTTCATCAATACCGGGCGCGGCGCGCAGGTGGTGGAGGAAGACCTGATCCGCGTGCTGCGGGCCCGGCCCGACCTCACCGCGCTGCTGGACGTGACCATGCCGGAACCGCCGGTAGACGGCTCGCCGCTCTGGGATCTGCCGAACGTGGTCATCAGCCCGCATGTCGGCGGCACGGTCGGCGACGAATGCCCGCGCCTTTCGGCCCTCGCGCTCGACGAATTCGAACGCTGGATGAAGGGCGAACCGCTGACCCAGCAGGTCACGGCGACGGTCTTCGCGACGATGGGCTGACAGGAAATAAAAAAAGGCAGCGGGACCTGTCATCCCGCTGCCCTTCCGACCGCCCGTCAGGGCGGGTCATTGCGGTAACGATTACGGATAACCGTTACTTCATCTTCTTCATGCTGTCCTTGTCCATGCCGGTCTTGGGCGCACCGTTATGCATGTATTCCGGCTGCATGCGCACCTGTTCCGGGGTCATGTCGACCGCGATCCGGAAGGTGACCATGTCGCCGCGGTTGCGGAAGACCGAGGTGTGGTTCTCGTGGATCTCGATGATCCGGCTGCCCATGCCCAGTTGTTCGTCCACCGCGACGAGATAGGCCGTCTTGCCGTCCACGACCATCGAGCTTTCGACTTCGCCGATCATTTCGTTATTCGCCGTGACGACATCGGCGCCGATAAGCTGCGAGGCGACAATGCCATCCGTCAGCAGCCAGTCGGCCCCGATAGCGCCGACCGCCACGTCGCTGGTGGCCTTCACGCCCATCGTCATATCCACGCCCGGCTGGACCGGCTGGACACGCTTCATCAGGTCCTGCGTCCTCGAACCATCGGCCGATGCGGGTACGGCCGCCAGAAGGGCAATCGCGCTGACGCCCGCGACAAGAATACTGTTCCGGGTTTTCATATTGTTATCTCCTTCGATCTATCGTGTTGCGCAGATCGCGCCGGATCATGCGCCGCCGGATACTCTGGCCGGTCCTGCCGGGGGCAGCGGCCGGTTCCGGGCGGTGATACAGGATGAACGGCCTCGAGGGAGAAAAGTTCCCGCAAGAAAATGGCGGCGTCAGAACGCGGCGAGATATGCCGCCAGGGCGTGGTTAACCGCCTCCGGCTGGTCCACATTGCAGCCGTGATGCGCATCGGCGATGACGACCCGGGTGGCCCCGGCGATCTTCTTTTCCATGTATTCCGCCGCGCCGAGGAAGTTGCTGTCCTCCGCGCCGACGATAATGACCGTCGGCACAGTGATATCGGCGAGGCTTTCGATCACCCGGGAATCCGTATGGGTCAGGATCCCGCGCGCCGCATTGGCCAGCCCTTTCGCCGACAGATGGGTGCACATCCGCGCCTCGGCGCCACCGCCCAGCGCGTCCAGCCTCTCGGCTTCCAGCCGGTCGGCCTTGGCGCAGGCGACCGCGTTCCATTTCTCCCGCGCCTCCGCCTTGCGGAAGCCGGGGCCGCTGCCCTGCAGGATCAGGCCGATGACCCGCTCGGGATAAAAGCTGTGGAAGCGCAGCGACATGAACCCGCCCAGCGAATGCCCCGCGAGGATGACGCGATCCAGCCCCAGATGGTCGAGCAGCGCCAGCATGTCGGCGATGACATGCTCGCCGCTGAAACAGGCCATGTCGTCGCGAACCTCGCTCCGCCCGTGGCCGCGCACATCCCAGCGGACCATGCGGAACATGTCGCCGAACGCCGCGACCTGCCCCCGCCACATCTCCGAAGTCGCGCCATAGCCATGGGTCCACAGGATGGCGGTGCGGGTATCATCGGCGGCGCCGTTATCCTCGAAGTATATTTTCGCGGCGTCCCGTTCGAGATACGGCATTTTCTGGCTCCTCGCTAATGTGTTGCTCGCGCCCGTTCAACCGTGCACGAATATTTCAATCCGCGTTTCCTCGACGGGAAGGCGTCCGTCGAAGACCGGCCGTCGCTCCAGCCGCGTCGGAATCCTGTCCTCGATAACATGCAGCCAGAATTCCCGCAGCAGCGGAAATGCCCAGTTCCAGTATTCCTGAGACCTGAACACCCGAAAACATGTCGTACCATTCGGGGTCCAGCAAACGTAGTCGCACCATTCGCGTTGCGTGATTTCCAGAAAGCCCTGCACCTGGGGCATGTAGTATTCCGGGATTGCCTGATGTGGAAACGGGTGGTTGTACGGGCATTTGATTTCGATCCCGCCATCGCCGTCGATCAGTCCATCGGGCGAACATCCCATCCAGTCCAGCGACGAATGAATATGCAGTCCCGTGCGAACGACGCTGCATCCGCGCGCCTTTTCGTATCCGGCGATCACATGCGGTTCGTTTTCCTGGCCCCAGCGGGTCGCGGCGTTGCCGGTGAACGACGGCACGAGGTTCTTGTACTCCCGCCACAGGGCCGCGCGCGACTTGTACCGGTTCACGCCCATCGCCGCTGAAAAATTACTGCCGGTCAGCAGGTTACGCCGCGCGTCGAGCCATTCGGCCGTCCCCTGCCGTAACTCGGTCGTCTTGTGCATTGCCTACCCTTGATCCTCCGCCACCCGCACCAGCCGCTTGCCCAGATTGCCACCTTTCATCATATCAATGAAGGCTTCCGGCGTATTTCCGATGCCCTCCCAAATATCCTCGAAATAGACCACGTCGCCATGTTGCAGCCATTTCGCCATGCGCGGCACAAAGGCATCATACTGGTCCATGTGGTCGTAGACCGAGAACCGCGTCTTGACCGCCCCGGCCAGGGCGATTTTTTCGAGGTTGCGGGGTTCGGCCCATTCGGCACTGGCGCTGTCATAGCCGCTGATCTGGCCGCAGACCGCGATGCGGGCACGCGGGTTGATGCGGTCGATCACCGCTTCCAGCGTTTCGCCGCCCACATTGTCGAAATAGATGTCGATGCCGTCGGGGCAGTGTTCCTCCAGCGCGGCGGCGATGGAGGGCGCGGTCTTGTAGTTGAACGCCGCGTCGAAGCCGAGCGCGCCGGTAACATGGGCGATCTTCTGCGCACTCCCGGCGCTGCCGACGACGCGGCAGCCCTGCAGCCTGGCGATCTGCCCCGCCACCTGCCCGACCGCGCCCGACGCGGCGGAGACGAAGCAGGTTTCGCCCGGTGACGGTTTGCCGATATCCATGATGCCGACCTGCGCGGTCAGCCCCGGCATGCCGCGCACGGTGATGGCGTGGGACAGGGGGCCGAGCGCCGGATCGACCACCCGCAGCCCCTGCCCGCCCGGCACCAGCGAATACAGCTCCCAGCCCATGAAACCCCAGACATAGTCGCCGGGGCGGAACGCCGGATTGTTCGAGGCCACCACCTGCGCCACGGCGCGCGATGGGATGACCCGGCCGGTCTGGAAGGATTTCTTCGAATCCGCCTTGAACCGGCCGCGCATATAGGGGTCGCAGGAGAGATAGATATTGCGGACGACCACATCGCCCGGCCCGGCCTCCGGGGTCGGCAGGTCGCGAATGTCGAAGATATCCGGCGTGACAGGCCCCTCCGGCCGCCGCATGAAAATCACCCCCCGGTTCTGCATGCTGGTTCCTTCCTGATCCTGTAGACGCCGTCGCGATTATGCTTAGCATATCCCCCGCAGGGCAAATTCGGAGGATCAAGGCCATGACACGCTTCGCCATCGGACAGGCGGTATCCCGCACGGAAGACCCCCGGCTGCTGAAGGGCGGCGGGCGCTACATGGACGATGTCACCCTGCCCCGGCAGACCCATGCGTATTTCCTACGCTCGCCCCATGCCCATGCGC
>JAQCHR010000329.1 GCA_027619655.1 Pseudomonadota bacterium | reverse complement strand
CGTATCGATGTTGATCATGTCCATCGGCGCGGCGATGCCGGTCACTTTCCTGAATTTTTCCATGATGTCGTCCTCCCTGGTCCCTTGCGGGGTTTCGATCAGTCTTTCAGAAACTCTCTTGGATCGGCCAGATGGCCGGTGACGGCTGCGGCCGCCGCCATGGCCGGGCTGACCAGATGCGTGAAGCTGCCGCGTCCCTGCCGGCCCTCGAAATTGCGGTTCGAGGTGGAGGCGGAACGCTGTCCCGGCTGCATCTTGTCCACATTCATAGCCAGGCACATGGAACAGCCCGGTTCCCGCCACTCGAAGCCGGCTTCCAGCAGGATCTTGTCGAGACCTTCTTCTTCAGCCTGCAGCTTGACCAGGCCTGAGCCGGGGACGATCATGGCTTGCACATTGGCGGCAACCTTGCGGCCCTTGGCCACCTTGGCGACCTGGCGGATATCCTCGATCCGGCCGTTGGTGCAGGAGCCGATGAAGACGACATCGACTTCGATGTCCTGCATCTTCGTGCCGGGGACCAGCCCCATGTATTTCAGCGCGCGTTCCATGGATTCGCGTTCGCCCTGGTTCGCCGCATCCTTCGGGTCCGGCACGATTCCGGTGATTGGCACCACGTCCTGCGGCGTCGTTCCCCAGGTCACCTTTGGCTCCATGCCGCTGATGTCGATGGTGACGTCCTTGTTGTAAACGGCGCCTTCGTCGGACGGCAGCGTCTTCCAGTAGGCCAGCGCCGTTTCCCAGGCTGCGCCCTTCGGTGCGAACGGCCGGCCCCTGACGTACTCGAAGGTCTTTTCGTCCGGCGCGATCAGCCCGGCGCGGGCGCCGGCTTCAATCGCCATGTTGGAGACCGTCATGCGGCCTTCCATCGACAGCGCCTTTATCGCGGGGCCGGCAAATTCGATGACATGGCCGGTGCCGCCGCCGATGCCGATGGTGCCGATGATGGTGAGGACGATGTCCTTTGCGCTGCAGCCGAAGGGCAGTTCGCCAGTGACGGTCACGCGCATGTTTTTGGCCGGCGCCTGGATAAGGGTCTGAGTCGCCAGCACATGCTCGACCTCCGACGTCCCGATGCCGAATGCCAGCGCACCGAAGGCACCATGCGTCGCGGTATGGCTGTCGCCGCAGACGAGCGTGTTGCCCGGATTGGTGAAGCCCTGTTCCGGGCCGATCACATGCACGATACCGTTACGGGGATCGTCAACCTCGAAAAGCTGAACGCCGAATTCGGCAACATTGGTACGCAGGGTTTCGATCTGCAGGATCGAATCCTCTTCTACCACGCCGCCGCGGGTCGTGGCGATGTTGTGGTCGATGACCGCCAGGGTCTTTTCCGGCTGCCGGACCTTTCGGCCCGCCGCCTTCAGGCCTTCGAAGGCCTGTGGCGTGGTAACTTCGTGAATGATGTGCTTGTCGATATACAAAAGGCTGGACCCGTCGTCCTGAACGCTGACGACGTGGCTGTCCCAGATCTTGTCGAACAATGTACGCGATTTGGCCATTTCGCTCCCTCATCCCGTTCCTGCCCCTGGTCGGGCATTATAGTCGGAATCACAGTGATTTTTCCCTGGACCAGCCGCCTGGCATAGCCTCTCCGGCGGCTGTCTCCCCCCAGCGATTTAAGCCCTGCTGTCCCCTCTGGCAAAGGACATTATCTCATAGCACCTTGAAACAGATTCACGAAATCCGTTCTGGTCAGTCTTCGCTGCCGGTCTCCGGCACACCTGAATCCTGCTGCGAACCGGCGCGGCGCGACATGCTGCGTTCGGCGATACGGGCCGATTTGCCGCGGCGTCCGCGCAGGTAATACAGCTTCGCACGGCGTACCGCACCCTGCCGCACGACCTCGATCAGGTCGATCCGGGGGCTGTAGAGCGGGAAAATACGTTCCACCCCTTCGCCATAGCTGATCTTGCGCACCGTAAAGGCGCTGTTGAGGCCCGCATTCTTGCGCGCGATGCACATGCCTTCGAAGACCTGGACGCGCTCGCGCGTTCCTTCGATGACCTTCACATGGACGCGCAATGTGTCGCCGGCCTGAAAGTCCGGTACGGCGCGGGCTGCGGTCAGCGTCTCGACCTGCTCTTTTTCGAGTTGTTCGATAATATTCATGGATTTGTCCTCGTTTGCTTCGCCCGTTCGACGTACCGGTCCCAGAGATCCGGGCGCCGTTCGCGCGTGATACGTTCCGCCTGGGCCAATCGCCAAGCACGAATTTTTTCATGATGGCCGGAAAGCAGTATTTCCGGCGTGTTCCGGCCCCGCCATAGCGCCGGCCGTGTATATTGCGGGTATTCGAGCAGCCCCTGCGCGAAGCTTTCCTCGACCAGGGAATCCGCCGCGCCCATGACACCGGGGAGCAGCCGCACGCAGGCGTCGATCAGGGCGATTGCCGCCGGCTCACCGCCGGACAGCACGAAATCGCCGACGCTGATTTCCTGGAACCGGTATTCCTCGATCAGCCGCTCGTCGATGCCTTCGAAACGCCCGCAAAGCAGTGTTGCGCCGGGCCCTTCGGCCAGCGATGCCGCCGTTGCCTGATCGAACGGTTTGCCGCGCGGGGTCAGGTAGATGACCGGCCCCGGCGCTTCTGCAACCGAATCCAGCGCATTTTCCAGCACATCGGCCCGCATCACCATGCCGGGACCGCCGCCGAACGGCGAATCGTCCACCGTACGATGTGCGTCGATCGCAAAATTTCGGATATCGATGGCCTGCAGTCCCCAGCGCCCTTCGTCCAGCGCGCGGCCGGCAAGCGAATGGCCGAGCGGACCCGGAAACATGTCGGGGAAAATTGTCAGCACACGGGCGGTCCAGACACTCATTCGTCCGTATCCTCTTCGCCACGCGCTTCGATTTCCGTTGGCGGGACGATGGTGATCCTACCCGCCGCAAGATCGATATCTGGCACCACGGCATGGGTGAAGGGCAACACCGCCACGCCGCCGGCATCGAGAATGATTTCTATCACGTCGCCCGCGCCAAAGTCATAAAGCGCGCGCACGGTGCCAAACGGCGAACCATCCGACAGGACAGCGGGCAGGCCGATCAGGTCCGCGTGGTAGAATTCTTCCTCTTCGGGTTCCGGCAAAGCATCGCGATCGACATAGAGTTCGATCCCGCGCAGCGTTTCCGCCGCATTACGATCACTGATCCCGGTTACCCGGGCCAGCAGAACCCCCTTTGCCGAGCCAGTGAGCTCCAACCGGAACTCGCGGCTGCCATTGGCGTCGGTCAGCGGCCCATAGGCGGCGATATCGGTCGGCTCCGCGGTGAAACTTTTCACCCGGACCTGACCACGAATGCCTTGCGCGCCGGTAATAACCCCGACACAGACCTTCGTTTCCGCCTTTTTTGCCATCTGACTGTTCACCAAGACCCGCCTTTACTCTGCCTTGGTTTCTTCGGCAGCGGCTTCCTCGGCCGGTGCCTCTTCCGCCGGCGCTTCGGCGGCGGCTTTGGCCGCTTCCTCTGCCGCCTTGGCGGCTTCCGCTGCCTTCACAGATGCGGCCTCGGCTTCCTTCAGCCGCTCCTGCGCCTTTGCCTTCGGAAGGTGCTGCTTGGTCTGGTTCGGCGAATAAGCCGGCATCGGAATGATGTCGGCCCGACCCAGGAACCGGGCAACCCGGTCGGAAGGCAGCGCGCCGACCGACAGCCAGTGCCGGATGCGCTCTTCCAGAAGCTGGATGCGTTCCGGATTGTCCTTGGCCAGCATCGGGTCGTAGCTGCCGACCTTTTCGATATAGCGGCCATCCCGCGGCATGCGCGAGTCGGCAATGACAATGCGGTAATACGGGCGCTTCTTGGCACCACCGCGGGCGAGTCTGATTCTCAGCGCCATACTTTTCGTCTCCTTAACGTTTAAACCTTGCTAGGTGTTGGTATCGCTCGAACGCCGCCACCGGCGGCCATGAAATCTTTGTCTTGTAATCGTTACATGCGCGGCAGAAGCCCTTCGATGCCGTGCCGCATCAGGCCCTTCTTGCCCATCTTGTTCACGCGCTTCATCATTTTCTTCATCGTCATGAACTGCTTCAGCAGCTTGTTGACGTCCTGGATCGATGTGCCGGACCCGGCCGCGATGCGCTTTTTCCGCGATGCATGGATGACCTTGGGGTGCACGCGTTCTTCCCGGGTCATTGACGAAATAATGGCTTCCTGCCGCAGGATCGCCTTGTCGTCGATATTCTGCTGCGCCATTGCCGCCTTGGCCTTGGCGACGCCGGGCAGCATTTCCAGCATTCCCTTGATGCCGCCCATCTTGCGCATCTGGCCCAGTTGCTTGGCCATGTCGTTCAGGTCGAACTCGCCCTTCTGCATTTTCCTGGCGAGCGCTTCGGCTTCGTCCTGCTGGATGCCTTCGGCGGCTTTCTCCACAAGGCTGACGACATCGCCCATGCCGAGGATGCGACCGGCGATACGGTCGGGATGGAAATCTTCCAGCGCTTCCATCGTTTCGCCGGTACCGATCAGCTTGATAGGGCAGCCGGTGACGGCGCGCATCGATAAGGCGCCGCCGCCGCGTGAATCGCCATCGACCCGGGTCAGCACGATGCCGGTCAACGGCAGTCGCGCCTTGAAGCCTTCCGCGACATTGACCGCGTCCTGGCCGGTCATGGCATCCGCGACCAGCAGGATTTCATGCGGCCTGACTGCGGCCTGGACCGCCGCGACCTCGTCCATCAGTCCCTGGTCGATCA
>JAQCHR010000328.1 GCA_027619655.1 Pseudomonadota bacterium | reverse complement strand
AAAGATGAGCCGCAAACCCTCCGCTACGCAATCACGTTAAACAGTTCCATGGGCGCTGATGGCGGACAAGCCTGGGGGACGCGGCCGAAGCCATGGTGGCCCGGCTGCGCGACCTGTTCGCGACCTATGCGGCGGTCTATGGCGACAGGTTCTATACCGCGCTGTCCGGCGGGTATGATTCGCGGCTGTTGCTGGCGGCGCTGCTGGATGCGGGGATAACGCCCGATGTTTTTGTCTATGGCCATCCGGACAGCAAGGACGTTCAGGTCGCCCGCGAAGCGACCGCGCGGATCGGACTGAATATTTCGGCATCGGACAATGCCGCGCTGCCGGAAGACAGGGTCCCCGAAGAATTCCCCGCGCAGATTGCCCGTAATTTCATGGTCTTTGATGGCTGGGGTTACGCCGGCCTGTTCAGCGGGCCGCAAAATTACCGTTCCCGGATGACGCGGGCGAACGGCCGCATCGCCACCAACGGGTCCGTGGGTGAAGTCTACCGGAATTTTCATTATCTGCCGGATGGTCGTTTTTTGCCGCGTGACGTTGTGCACGCCTTCTATTTCCAGCTCGACCCGGCGGCCTGCACCGGTGAATTCTCGCTGGAGGAATATACCGATACCCTGGCCGGGGAAATGGCGCGGGCCATCGGGCATACGGGCGGCCCGCTGGAACGGGAACAGGTCGAGATGCTGTATCCGCTGTTCCGCGGGCGCTACTGGTCTGCCCGCGACGCTGTCATCAACCAGCGTTTTGGAACGATGGTGTATCCCTATATGGAGGCAGAGGTGGTGCGACCGACCTACACCATCCCCCTGCAATATAAGTCCATGGGGTTGATGGAGGCGGAGATGATCCGGATCCTGAACCCGGCACTGGCGGCGGTGAACAGCGATTACGGATTTGCCTTCGATCGGAACCCGACCCTGAAATACCGGTTGTCATACCTGCAATCGAGTTACCGGCCGACATGGCTGCGCAAATATAGTTACCGGGTCCGGCACCGCAAGCCGGCGTCCTTTCCCTATTTCCTGACGGAACCCTACCTGTCGCGGGTGATCGACACGTCCTTTCCGCATATGTCGCCGTTTTTCCAGATGGACCGGGTTTTCGATGCGGAAGCGTATAACCGGGTGGCGACGATGGAATACGTCATGCAGAACTGGAACTGAGCCCGGGCAAAATATGAGAACGGCCTGTTTCCCGGCTCAGTGCCCGGCAGGTAGCGTTCGTTTCCAGAGTTCCGGCCAGACCAGGGCGCAGGCAACGACGCAGGCCAGGCCTTCCAGCCCGATGATGGTCAGCGCATTCTGCGCGCCGAACCATTTTGCCATGAGCCCGACATGCAGGACGCCGATCGGGCCGGCGCCGATGCACATGGTGAGCACGCCCATCACGCGCGACCGGATTTCCGGCGGTGCCGTGGAAAAGATCAGGACGCTCTGCATCGCCGCAAACCCGGATACGCCCAATCCCGCGGTCAACAGCAACGCCATCGAAACGCCGAACTGGGACGACAGCGAGAACATGACTGTCATGCTCATGAAGATTACCGCGCCGCCCATGTAGATCCGCGCGAAATGCCGGGCGCGCGCGGTGACCGTCAGCAGCAGGGCACCGGTAAACGCGCCCATTCCCTCGGCCGACATCAGGAAACCGACCGGGATCGGACTCAGCCCCAGGACATCCTTGCCGATAACGGGCACCATGCTGGTGAATGGGAAGCCGAAAAGGTTGACGAAAACGGTGACAAGCAGGATCCCAACGAGCTGCCGGTTCGTGCGGATATAGCTGAGGCCCTCCGCAATCGAGGTAAACAGTCCGATCGCCCTTGACGGGCTTGCCCGCGTGTAGCGGACTCCGCTGATCAGCAGGAATCCGGTTGCGTAAAAGCCGGCGGCCATGAAATATGCGCCGTGCAGGCCGACGGTCTCGATCAGGATGCCGCCGATGATCGGTCCGATCATCCTTGTGGCATTGTTGGAGGCGGAATCGAGTGACAGGGCGGCGCCGATCCGTTTCTGCCCGGCGATTTCACCCAGGATCGTCCGGCGGACCGGGAATTCCGAGGCGAAAAACAGACCGGTCAGGAACGACCCGATAGCGATCTGCCAAATCTGGATGGCGCCGGTCAGGGCCAGAACGCCCATAACGGCCGAAACCGTCGACATGATCGCCAGTCCGGACAGCAGGATGGTCCGGCGGTTGAACCGCTCCGCCAGCGCGCCGACGGCGGCGCCCAGCAGCATCGGTGCCATCCGGGCCGACATCAGCAGCGCGACCATGAAGGCTGATTCGGTGACCTCGAACACATAGACGCTGACGGCCAGTGTCTCCAGCCAGCGCATGCTGCCGGATGCGCTGCCGGTCAGCCACAGGCGGACGAAGTTGGAGTCGCCGATGAGGCTACGGATGCCGGTCTCCGCCGTATCCTTCTGCGGTACAGGATTGGTCACCGGAGGCCTCTGCGCTCCAGCGTCCCGACAATAACGATAAGCAGCGGCGGTACGATTGCCAGCGTCAATACCGCCGAAAGTGACAGCCCCCCTACCACAACCGACCCCAATCCCCGATACAGCTCAGAACCCGCCCCCGAAAACAGGACGAGCGGCAGCATGCCGCCTATGCTCGTCAGGGTCGACATGAAAATTGGCCTGATCCGGTTGCCGGTCGCCTCGACGACGGCGAGGGCGGGCGGCATCCTGTCGACCCGGACGTGATGAAGTGTCTGGTGAACCAGAAGAATCGCATTATTGACGACAATTCCGACCAGAATCACGAAACCCAGGAGCGTCAGCATGCCTATGGGTTGAAAACTGAATAAATTCAATACTGTAAGGCCAATAAAGCCGCCTGCAACAGCGACCGGAACCAACAGGACAATAATCAGCGGATAAATGAAATTCTCGAATAGCACTGCCATCACCAGGAAGACGATGACGAAGGCGAAAAACAGATCGAGCCGGATTTCAGCCGCCGCGGCCGAAAGGGCATCTGCGACGCCGCCAAGCCGCAACTGGATGTTGTCCGGCAACCCCTCGGACCGCAACCGGTCAAGGACCCGGGTGCGGAGCATATCCAGGGCGGTCTCCAGGGCGACTTCCGCTGGCGGGCTGATACGCAGCACCGCGGCGCGCGAGCCTTCCTCATGCCGGATGGCTCTCGGTCCAGCCGTCAGCGCGACCGTGGCCAGCAGTGAAACGGGCACGATATTGCCGCTCCGGGTGATGATTGGCAGGTCATCGATGCCCTGGGTATGGGGCATGCCGTCCGTTTGACCGGCCAGGGTCAGGTTCATCAGCCGGCCATCGACATAAATTTCATCGACACGGATACCATCGTTATAGGCATCAATCGTCAGTCCGAGTTCCCGGGCGCTGATGCCGTTATCCGCCAGGCGGGCCGCGTCGGGCCGCACGCGAATTTCGGGCGCGCCGAATATGAGCCGCGGCGTCGTTGCCGTCGTTGTTCCGCCGCTTTCAGGCAGGATGTCATGCACATGTTTTCGGGCACGCTCTATGACGCCGAAGATAGTTTCGAATTCCGTTCTGCTGACAGTCAACCGAATGGTGCGTCCGCCATCGACATTGGGAAACAGCGACGGCCGGTAGGAAAATGCCGTGACGTCCGGAATGCCCTGCATGGCGTCGCGGATCAGGGGTTTCAGGTTTCCGGCGCGCTCCGGCTCGGCGCTGCGCGCGATGGCGCGAATCCTGTCGCGCTGGATGTTGAGGGCAATATAGTCCGCGGCGGGCGTGCCAGGCGTGCCGGGTATCCCTGCCGTTTCCGGCGCCAGCAGCGGCAGCAGCTTTTTTTCGATCTGATCGCCCAGAAGTCTGGCGGCTTCAAAGTTGTACCCCGACGATGGCGCCGCAACGCCGATAATCAGGTTCCGGTCTCCTTCCGGAAGGTATTCAAGCGGCGGCATCAGCCACCAGCTTAGCGTGATCGCCGCCACCGTGATCACGGCGGCGACAGAGATCGCCCTGCGGCGGCTGTTCAAGATAGCCTGGGTGAACCGGATGGTTCCGGCAACGAAGCCGCGGGCGAAGGCGTCAATGACGAAGACGTTGCGTTTCTTCGGCGGGCCGTCGCCCGTCAGCATCCGGCTGGCGAGGGCGGGAATGACCGTGACCGAAACCAGCAGGGACATGCTGACGGCCACCGTGATGGCGACAGCAATGTCGCGAAACAGCTTGCCCACCGCAAGGTCCATGAGCAGCAGGGGAACGAAGACCAGCACTGTTGTCAGGGAGGATATGAGAATTGCCCCCCAGACCTGGCGTGTGCCGTGCAGCGCCGCCTGACGCGCCGGCTGGCCCTGCTGTCGCAGCCGGTAAATGTTTTCCAGGACGATGATCGCCGCATCGACAACCATACCGACGGCGAAGGCGATCCCGGCAAGTGACAGGACATTGATCGATCCGCCCGATGCCGCCATCGCAACGAACGATGCGACGACGGAAGTGGGGATCGCCAGCGCGACAATAAGCGTTGCCCGGGCGGAGCGCAGGAACAGCAGGAGGATCGCAACGGCGACCGTGCCGCCCAGCCAGATATTCCGCAGCACGAGGTCAATGGCCGAGTCGATATAGCGTGTCTCGTCATATTTCTGTTCAAGGACCAGACCTTCCCGGGCGACGGAGCCGGACTGAAGCTCCGCAATGGCGTCCCGGATACCCCGCATGGTTTCGATGACATTGGTGCCGGTCTGGTTCTGGATACCGATATCGATTGCCGGGCGGCCGTTCAGCCGGACAATCGACT
>JAQCHR010000327.1 GCA_027619655.1 Pseudomonadota bacterium | reverse complement strand
CGATTCGCGTACCGCCCGGGTCGGTGACTGGGTGATTGCGATCGGTAACCCCCTTGGTCTTGGTGGCACCGTGACGGCCGGTATCGTTTCCGCGCGCGGCCGGGATATCCGTTCGGGAC
The DNA here is from genome assembly GCA_027619655.1 of Pseudomonadota bacterium. Lineage (GTDB taxonomy): Bacteria > Pseudomonadota > Alphaproteobacteria > UBA8366 > MarineAlpha4-Bin1. The sequence continues at coordinate 4,667 of JAQCHR010000327.1, read as the reverse complement.
CCTATGACGACTATATCCAGACAGATGCGCCGATCAATCGCGGCAATTCCGGCGGCCCGCTGTTCGACATGAAAGGCGACGTCATCGGCATCAATACGGCGATCCTGTCGCCTTCCGGCGGCAGTATCGGCATCGGTTTTTCTGTTCCCTCCAATATTGCGTCCAATGTCATCGACCAGTTGCGCGAATTCGGTACGACGCGGCGGGGATGGCTGGGCGTCCAGATCCAGACAGTGACGCCGGAAATTGCGGAAAGCCTGGGGCTTGGCAAGGAGCGCGGTGCGCTCGTCGCCGGCGTGATGAAATCCAGTCCCGCGGAAGCCGCGGGCGTGAAACAGGGCGATGTCATCGTCGCGTTCAATGACCGGCCGGTCGATGAATCGCGCAAGCTGCCGCGCATGGTCGCCGAAACCGGCGTCGGCCAGGACGTCCCCGTTCGGGTCTGGCGCGAAGGCAAGGAGATGGGTCTGACCGTCCGCCTGGGAGAGCTTGAGAAAGTCGATGAAGCCTCACTGACGACCCGTGGCAGCCGCAAGGATACCGGGGAAAAGACGAGCCGGAATATTGATGAACTCAGTGTCGCGCTGTCGCCGATAACGCCGGAATTGATGCAGAAGTACAATATCCAGAAAGAGGTTAAAGGCGTTATCATCACGGACGTGAAGAAGGATAGCGACGCCGCTGAAAAGCAGCTCAATCCGGGCGATATCATCGTTGAGGTGAATCAGGAACCGATCAAGTCTCCGGACGACGTCGCAAATCAGGTGCGTCAGGCGCGCGAAAAGGGCCGCAATATGGTCCTGCTGCTGATCGACAAGGATGGCGATATGCGGTTTATCCCGCTGAAGATTACTCCGAACTGATTTCCGTCCGGGCAGATACGAATACGGCGTCGGGGAAACCCGGCGCCGTTTTTCGTTCCGGGGATCGTCAATCGGCTGGCTCCGGCGCGCGATCCCGGAATTCGTCCCGGCGGTAGCCCTGCAAATACAGCAACGCGGTCAGGTCGCCATGGTCGATGCGGGCGCGGGCGGTTTCCGCCACGATGGGTTTGGCCCGGAACGCGACGCCCGTGCCCGCCGCGGCCAGCATGACGAGGTCGTTGGCGCCATCGCCGACGGTGATCGCTTCCTTCGGGGTTATGCCGAGCGTCTTCGACAACCGGTCTAGCGCCTGGCGCTTTGCCGCGCGGCCAAGGATGGGGCCCACGAGCCTGCCGGTCAGGATGCCGGCGGCGATTTCCAGCCGGTTGGCCTGGTCGTGGTCGAAGCCAAGCCGGTCGCGGACCCGGCTGGTAAAGAAGTCAAAACCGCCGGAAACCAGCGCGCAATACGCCCCATTGGCCTGCATGGTGGCGACCAGCGTCGCGGCGCCGGGCATGATGCGGATCGCCGTCAGCGCCCTGTCCAGCGCCGCGCTGTCCATGCCTTCCAGCATCGCGACACGTGCGCGAAGGGCGCTTTCGAAATCGAGTTCCCCGGCCATGGCGCGGGCGGTAATAGCGGATATCCGGTCTCGCAGACCGAATTCGTCCGCCAGTTCATCGAGCATTTCGTTTTCGATGATGGTCGATTCCATATCGGCGACGAGCAGGCGCTTGCAGCGCCCGGCGGCCGGTTGTGCGACGGTATCGACTGGCCGGCCCGCAAAACCTGCCCGGACTGCTGCCGCCGCTGTTTCGCAATCAAGTCCCGAAAAGGGAATGTCGCAGGCAGCGTCGGTCGCAAGCCAGTCGGCCGCGCCGGTTTCCGCCAGCTTGCTGGCCAGCATAGCGCGGGCCGTATCGGCGTCCGCGGCAGTCAGGCCGCCCCGTTCAGGCCGGGCGATCAGTGTCAGAATGTTTTCCATGAGATGCCCCGATTACCGCAGCGGTTCCCGCATGGCAAGCGGTATCACTGTCCGGAAAAGGCCATATCCGCGCCCCGCAGGATAATGACGCCGACACTGGCGACGAAGCCGGCAACCGGCACCCATGCGGGAACGGTCATGATGCCTTCCGGGGCCCTGCTTCGGCGCTGGATGCGGAACAGGGAGAAATTGACCGCGGCAAACACGAACAAAGTCAAAAACGACGTGACTTCGGCCAGCGTCGCCAGTGGTAGCCACAGGGCGAAGACCATGACGCAACCGGTTGTCAATGCGGTGGCCAGCAGCGGCGTCCGGAAATACGGGTGGATCGAGGCAAGGCATGCGGGAAGCCATTGCTGCATTGCCAGTCCGTAGACGACTCGCGCCGCCATGACGATCTGGATCAGGGCGCCGTTGAGCACTGCCACCAGAGCGATTGCGCTGATGACTTGCGCCGCCGACGCGCCGGCATGTCGTTCGACCAGTAGCGCGAGCGGCGCGTCACTGCTGGCCAGTTCCGCAATCGGCAGACCGAGCGTCGCGGCCAGGGCCAGTCCGATATACAGGATAGAGGTGATGGTAAGTGTGAGGATCATCGCGCGCGGCAGATTGCGCCTGACATCCGTGACTTCTTCGGCGACGTTGACCATGTCCTCGAAACCGATGAAGGCATAAAAAGCGAGGATGGCCCCTGCCAGGATTCCGCTCCATTCCGCCATTTGAAACGAAGGCAACAGGGCCGGCAGTTGATCGGGTAACGCGGCGAAGCTGCCGCGGCTTGCCCACAGGACGAAAACAAGGCCACCAATTTCCAGCAGCGTCGCGAAGACTGCGACAGTGATGGATTCGGTTATGCCCCATGCGGCCAGCGCGCCAAGGGAGGCGACGAGGGCGATGACCGCGACGGGTTCGGGAATCAGGGCGAATTCATGCAGGTATCCGACGAACCCGCGCGATATTGCTGCGGCGGAGATCAGTCCGGCAAACATCACACTCAGACCAATACCTAAGGAAAGCCACTGAATGCCAAAGGCTTCATGCAAATAGACGGCCTCACCGGCGCTCAGAGGAAATCGCGCCGCGAGTTCGGCAAAGGAAAAGACCGTAAAGACCGCAAGAATCGATGCAATGATGAATGCGACGGGCATATACAAGCCGGCAACGGCAGCCACTTTCCCAATCAGGACATAGATGCCGGCACCGATCGTCGTGCCAAGACCGTATAGGACGATCATTGACATGGAGATGCTGCGTTTCAGTGCGGGCGCATCCCCAGCAACAGCGGCCGGTACCCTGTTATCCATTTGCCGGCACCTTCATTATCCTTTGCTGGAAGCGGCCGCGCTGCGGCGTTGTCAGCCGGGTCGGAGAAATTTGGAAAACCGGACCATTTCCCTGTCATGCCCGGCATCGGCCAGATGCGCGTGCACGCCGTATTTTTCGGCCGTAACCGTTGTCCAGAATTCGGGGATCTGCGTATGGATTGTCACGCAACCGTGCTTGTGGGCCACGTCCTCCATTGCCCCGATCAGGCGCCTGATCGCGGCGGCGCGGTCGCCCGTGTCCAGTGCGACAAAGTTTTCGACGCTGAGCACGGATCCTCTTCCGAGCCCATAACCTGTAACGTAGCTGAAAAGGCCCTGAATATAACCGCGCGCATTCTCGATCGAAACAACGCCCGCGGAAAAATGCCGCGCCTCGGCCGGTTGACTGATCCAGGCATAATAGGCGAGCCAGTCATCCAGGCTGACACTGGGGTACGCGGCGCGGATGACAGGATACGCGTTTGGCGCATTTTCCCGTGACAGGTACTTGATATGAAAGGCTACAGGCATGACATCTTCTAAATGTAGAATATAAGGTGTAGAATTCTCGCACCGCGCCGGTGATGCATTGATGCACGTCATTGCAGGGCCTTTAAACGGAGCGTCTTGGAAGGGCAGGGGGCTGAAGTGGACGTGAATTTGAACCGGCGACCGGTTCCGAAACCGGATATGATCTCGAATCCCTGTGCGGCCTGTTCCGTGCGGGATATGTCCATCTGCAGCGTCCTCAATGGGGACGAATTGCGGGAAATCGCATCCATCGCAACGACACTGGAATTTTCGCCACACGACCCGATAATCGATGAGGGCGAGCCGGCGGAATTCCTGTTCAACGTTACCGGCGGCACAGTGCGTCTGTATAAACTGCTTCCCGATGGCCGGCGCCAGATAACCGGCTTTTTGTGCAACGGCGATTTCATGGGTATTGCCGTCAACCAGAATTATGCCTACAGCGCCGAAGCCGTCGATCGGGTCAAGGTTTGCCGTTTCGCGCGAAACCGCCTGGAAACGCTGCTCGACAAATACCCGCATCTTGAAAAAAGAATGCTCGGCATGGCGTCGAATGAGTTAATTCAGGCGCAGGACCAGATGATGATGCTTGGCCGCAAAACGGCGAAGGAAAAAATAGTCACATTCCTGCTGTCGCTGTCGCAGCGACAGGTGAAGGTCGGTGGCAAGGCCTCGCCGGTTGCCTTGCCGATGAGCCGGACCGACATTGCCGATTATCTGGGGCTCACGACGGAAACGGTCAGCCGGACGTTCTCGCTGCTGAAACGGGACCATGCGATCCGTATTGAGGAAGGCGGCATGATTTCGCTGCCGGATATCGACTCGTTGCAGCAGGTCGCAGACGGATACTGATCGGACCCGGCCGGTCCGTCAGGCCGAAAACAGCTTCGAGTAGGCGCTGACCATTTCAGCCTGGGCGAAATGCGTTTCGGCGTGATGGCGATTTGCCTGCCCGATACGGTCCCGCAGATCGGCGTCGCCGGC
>JAQCHR010000326.1 GCA_027619655.1 Pseudomonadota bacterium | reverse complement strand
GCCGGTTTCTGGTATTACGCGCTGCTGACGGCGGCGATTCTCGCCATTGGGCTGTCGGTCTACCAGCTGTTCAGTATCGGCCGGCTGATGTCGGACAGCGATTTTATGGGTGGGATTCCCTATACGTTCAGCCAGGAACTGGGATTCAGCTTCAGTCTGCTTGGTTTGCAGTATCTTTACCTGCTGCTGCTGACCCTGCTCCCCTTCGTTTTCATTTACTGGCCGGCATACGGATCGGCGCCGCGGGACAGCGTGCCCTGGTACGATGTGGCGCTGTTCCTCACCACCATCGGGGTCGGTCTGTATTTCGTCTGGAACGGCGGCCGGATCCTCGACGAGGGCTGGGAATACGAGGTGCCGGCGGAAAATTTCGAGGCGGTGTATCTCGCCTATGTCCTCTGGGCGCTGGTGCTGGACGCGACGCGACGGGTCGGTAGCTACGCCATCGTTTCCGTCGTCGCCCTGTTCTCGATCTATCCCTTCGTGGCGAACCAGCTGCCGGGCATCCTGCTCGCGTCGTCGCCTGACTGGCAGGAAGTCGGCACCCGCTTCGCGATGGGCGAGGAGGCGATCTTTGGAATCCCGATGCGCGCCTTCGGCAATATCGTCATCGGTTTCCTGATTTTCGGGGTCGCCCTGCAGCATACCGGCGGCGGCACCTTCTTCCTCAACCTCGCCTTCGCGCTGCTGGGCCATGTTCGGGGCGGGCCGGCGAAGGTTGCGATCTTCGCCAGCGGGCTGATGGGCTCGATGAGCGGCAGCGTCGTGACCAACGTGCTGACCACCGGCGTGATGACCATCCCGACGATGAAGCGGGTCGGGTTCCGGCCCGCCTATGTGGGCGGGGTGGAGGCCTGCGCCTCGACCGGCGGGGTGCTGATGCCGCCGATCATGGGGGCGACCGCGTTTGTCATGGCGTTGTTCCTCGAAGTGCCCTATCGCGACGTGGCGATCGCGGCGGTGATCCCCTCGGCGATGTATTTCTTCGGGCTGTTCATGCAGATCGACGCCTATTCCGCGCGGCACAAGCTGAAGGGGCTGCCGCTGGCGGAAATGCCCAGCCTGAAGAAGACGATGAAGGAAGGCTGGTACTTCATCGCCGTCTTCGCGCTGCTGGTCTGGATGCTGGTCTTCCTGAACCAGGAAACCATCGCGCCCTATTATGCGACCGTGCTGCTGATCGTCCTGAACCAGGTGTTTCCCTATCACCGCTGGAACAGGGCGAAATTCGTCGATTTCATCGGTTCGACGGTGAAGCTTTTCGCCGAACTGGCGGCGCTGCTGGCGGTGATCGGCATCATCGTCGGCGCGCTGGAAGTTACCGGCAAGATCGGCAACCTGGCCAGCGACCTGCTGTCCGTGGCCGGGGGGTCGAATGTGATCCTGCTGCTGATGGGGGCGTTCACCAGCTTCGTGCTGGGGATCGGCATGACCGTGACGGCGGCCTATGTCTTCCTCGCCATCGCGCTGGCGCCCGCGCTGATCCAGGGCGGCATGAACCCGATGTCGGTGCATATGTTCATCTTCTACTGGGGCATGCTGAGCTTCATCACCCCGCCGGTCGCGCTCGGCGCCTATGCGGCGGCGCCCATCGCCAGGGCGGCGCCGATGTCGGTCGGGTTCGAGGCGATGCGGCTGGGCAGCATCATCTACTTCATCCCGTTTTTTTTCGTCTTCGACCCGGCCTTCATCTGGCAGGGGCCGCTGGAGCAGACGGCGCTGGTCTTCGGCAAGGCGATGATCGGCATCGTCTTCGTGTCCGGTGCATTGCAGGGCTATCTCGTCCTGCTGGGCGATCTCGGCTGCGGCGTCACCGGCTGGATCAGCCGGCTGGCGCTGGGCATCGGCGGCATCACGCTGGCGACGCCGGGCAACGACGTGCTGGGCGTGACCAACTGGGAACTCGCGATGCTATCGGGAATCCTGCTGGCGATCGGAATCGCGACGGGGTTCGTGGCGCGGCGGCAGGCGCCGGCGCTCGCCTGAACCCGGCGGCGGATACGCATGAAAACGCCGGCTGAGGGTTTTCCCAGCCGGCGTTTTTGTCTCAAGCTATCTGCGGCGGATGGTTATGCCATCGCGCGCCGGCCGGCGGAACCGCCCGCCAGCTTGCCGAAGATGGCGCCGGACATCAGCCCGGTGCCGCCCGGATAGTTGAAGTAGAACAGCCCGCCGACCAGTTCGCCGGCCGCATACAGGCCCGGAATTTCCTGCAGGTCGGTATCGACGACGCCGCCGGTTTCCGGGTTGATGCGCAAGCCGCCGAAGGTGAAGGTGATGCCGCAGCCGAGGCCGTAGGCCTCGTACGGGCCTTCGTCCAGCGTGTTGGCCCAGTTGGTTTTCGGAATGGCCAGGCCCGGCGTGCCGCGGCCGTCCAGCACGGCGGGATTGAACGGCGTCTTGGTGTCCACCGCCGCGTTGTATTCGTTCAGCGTCTTCAGCGCCTGCTTCGAATCGACGCCTTCCATCTTCTCGCAGAGTTCCTCCAGCGTGTTGCCGGTCACCTTGGTGACCCGGCGGATGCGGTATTCGTCCCGCAGCATGCTGGTGACCTTCTGGTCGAAGACCTGCCAGCACAGCATGCCGGGCTGGTTGAGGATTTCGCGGCCGTATTTGGCGTAGGTGTAGTTACGGAAATCCGCGCCCTCATCGACGAAGCGCTTGCCGTGGGCGTTGATCATGACGCCCAGCGGATAGCTGTGCTTCTGGAAGTTGTCGCCGACCGTCAGGTCGCCGAATTCCGGCGCGTTCACGTCCCAGGCCACCGCGTGGCAGCCGGACCAGTTGCCGAAGGACATGGCGCCGATGTCGAGCGCCATCTTGATGCCTTCGCCCTGGTTGTGGCGCGTGCCGCGAACCTTGGCCATTTCCCAGCCGGGGCCGAGATAGCGGGTGCGCATTTCGGCATTGGCCTCGAAGCCGCCGCAGGCCAGCACGACCGCCTTGGCGCGGATATCGCGGACCTTGCCCTTGTGCTTGACCTTGACGCCGGTGACCTTTTCCTCGTCATACAGCAGCGACATGGCGCGGGTTTCGTACTGGATCTCGATGTTGCGCTCGCCGCAGGACTTGGTTTCCAGCTCGATCAGCCCTTCGCCGCCGCCCCAGGTCTCGACGCACAGCCCGCCCCAGAAGCGGAACTTGCCATCGACCTTGAAGGCCTGGCGGCCGTAGCTCGGCTGGAACTTGATGCCCTTGGTCCGCATCCACTGAACCGTTTCCAGGCTCTTGGTGACGAGCATTTCGGACAGTTCGGGATCGCTGCGGAACTGGGTCAGCCGGAACAGGTCGTCGTAATACTGGTCTTCGGTATAGGTGCCGAAATCCGCATTGCCGATTTCCTCTTCGGTCAGATCGACGACGGATTTGAGATCCTCGACCCCTTCATGGGCGAAGCGGATCGCGCCGGCCGTGTAGCGGCTGTTGCCGCCGGCTTCCTCTTCAGGGGCGCGCTCCACCACCAGGACCCTGGCGCCGCTTTCCTGTGCGGAAAGTGCCGAACAAAGGGCGGCGTTTCCCGCACCAACGACAACGACGTCGTAATCCGTATCTGTCATCTGAAACTCCCAGGCAATGCATTGAAAGGACTGATTACGCAATCGGACCGTCGCATTGCCTCCCGGCGACGGCGCGACCACGTGAATGTGGCATGGTTTTTTTGCACGCCGCTTGGCAACGGTCAAGATTGCTGCGCGGAACCGCCGCATTCGCGCGTCCGCTATGCAGTTTTTGCATGGCTGGACTGCCCTGAAAATGTCACTTGATTATTCAAACGTTTGACCAAATATTGCCGCGCGACACGATCAGGACAGAAAAAGCAGGCGGCATGAACGATACGCTCGATACACAACCGACGGTCGATCCGGTTTCCGAAACGGAATCCGGCGGCGAATCGCGGGCCCGCGGCCGGCCAGGCGGCGCCGACAGCCGCGACCGGATCCTGGACAATGCGGGGCTGCTGTTCGCCGAGCGGGGCTATAACGGTGTGTCGATGCGCGACCTGGCGTCGGCGGCAAGGGTCAATCTGGGGGCGGTCAATTACCATTTTGGCGGCAAGCGCAGCCTGTACCACGAAACGGTCAAGCGGCTGATCGACGATATCGGCCCCCATTTCGGCCCGATCATTCACCGGCTGCGCGACGATGTGGCGGCGGCGGGCGATGACCGGGAAGAACTGTCGGCCTGCGCCGCGCGGTTTATCCGCACCCTGTATGTCGCGGTGCTGGGAGGGCCGGCGCTGCATTGGCAGATGCCCTTCCTGCTGCGCGAATTCCACCAGCCGTCGCGGGAATTCGCGATGATTCTGGATGAACGCATCAACCCCATGCATGACGCCGTGGCGTCGCTGGTGGCGGCGGCGCTGGGCCGGAACCCGCAGGACCCCGATATCACGATCCGCGTTCATGCGGTTATCGGCCAGATCATGTCCTTCGGGGCATGCCGGGCGATCGTGTTCGCGCGGCTGGGCTGGGACGAATACACCCCGGACCGTATCGCGCTGATCGCGGACACGGTCATCCCGTCGATTCTGGGATCGCTGGGCCTGCCGCTGCCGGCGGGGACGAACGGGGAGGAAGGCTGACCATGCGGATTGTCCTGCATATTGCCCTGACCGTTCTGGTGCTGGCCGGCGCGGGCGGCGGTGTCTACGCGCTGATCAGCTCCAAACCCGAACCGGTGCGCAACGCGGTGCAGGAAAAATCCTGGATCGTCGAAACCGTGCCCGCCCGGGTCACCGATTTCCAGCCGGACCTTACGCTGTTCGGCGAGGTCGTGGCGGGCCGGCAGG
>JAQCHR010000325.1 GCA_027619655.1 Pseudomonadota bacterium | reverse complement strand
GGGGACATCCACCAGCATGACGATGGGAATATTGAAGGAATCGCAGAAGACGAGGAAGCTGGCGGCCTTGGCGCAGCCATCCGGGTCCGCGGCGCCGCCCTTGTAGAGGGGGTTGTTGGCGAGGAACCCGACCGTCCGCCCGTCAACCCGGGCCAGGGCGGTCAGGATCGACCGGCCATAGCGCGGTTTCATTTCGAACACGCTGTCGCGGTCGGCGATGACCTCCACGACGTGACGCATGTTGTAGACCTTCTGGCGTTCGATCGGAACGATATCGGTAATGCGCGTGATGGCGTCGTTTGACCCCTGCGGCACGGCGGCAACCGGCGGCGCTTCCATATTATGGGCGGGCAGGTAGGACAGGAATCGCTTGCAGACATCGATTGCTTCCTCGTCCGTATCGACGGCGGTATCGACCAGCCCGCTGGTGGCGGTATGCATCTTCCAGCCGCCAAGGTCTTCGTTCGATACCGGCTGGTTGATGGCCAGCGAGGTCACCCGGCTGCTCGCCACCGCCATGGTGGCACCCTTGCGCATGACAACAAAGTCGGACATGCAGGCATACCAGGTCGAGGATCCGTAGCAATCGCCAAGCTGCGCCGTCACCCAGGGCGTTTCGCGCATGCGGCGGTATTCATGGGGATCCTGCGCCATGATGGCGCGGCCCTGCGCCCCCATCCGGTCAGGCATGCGGGAACCCGAGGATTCGCCCAGCCAAACCAGCGGCATGCCACGCTGTGTGGCGACATTTTTGATATGCTTCATCTTTTTAAGGTTATTCAGCGCGCTGGAGGCGCCCAGTACGGAAAAGTCGTTTGAAACGCATCCGGTCCAGCGGCCATCGACCTTGCCATATCCGGCGATCTTGCCGTCCGCGGGCGTCCGGTCGCGGACTTCGGGGCGTGCCGACTGCGCCATCATGCCAGATTCGACGAAGGTGCCCTTGTCGAACAGGTAGTCCAGCCGCTGGCGCGCATCCAGCAGGCCCTGGTTTCGCCGTCGTTCCAAGACTTCGGGTTTGCCCATTTTTAGGACTTTGGCCCGCCGTGCCTCCAGGTCCCGGTTCAGTTCTTCATAAGACATTCTTTTTTCCTTTTATTTCCTGATATCGACGAATCCATTGCTTCGGATGATACTGTCACGCGGCGCAACGGTAAAAGGGGGCTGGGATGGAAATCTGTACGGCGGTGATTGTCGGGTCCGGAACAATGGGCCGCGGCATTGTCAACACCTTTGCGCGCGGCGGCCATGATGTGACGCTGGTCAGCCGCGATCCGTCGAAGGTGCCGCCCTTCGACCGGGATAATATCCGGATCCTGGACGGTTTGCCCGATCTCGCGCCGGATTTCATTATCGAATCGGTTCCGGAGGATATCGACCTGAAGCACGCGCTGATCGCCGAAATCGAGGCGCGTTACGGCGATCACCCGATCATCGCGACGAATACCTCGGCGCTGCCGCTGGAGGACATGGCGGCGCGGATGGCGAATCCGGGCCGGTTCATTGGCGTGCACTACATGCAACCCGCCGACGCCTTGCCGCTGGTCGAGGTCATTCGCGCCGCCGGAACCCGCGACGACGTGCTGGATTCGGTGCGGGCGGCTTTGTAGCGGAACGGGCAGGTGGCTTTGGTGCTCAACCGCCCGGTAGCGGGATTCCTGATCAACCGGATCCAGCACGCCATGATGCATGAGGCGCTGGCGATGATCGAGGACGGATTGTGCACGGTGGAGGATATCGACGCTGTTGTGCGCCGTATGCTGGGCCCCCGGATGAGCATCACTGGGTTGATGCTGCAGAAGGATATCAGCGGGCTGCAGACGACGGCTGCGACCCATCGCAGTGTGGTTCCGGACCTGTATCACACCAGAACCCCGGTGAAACTGTTGCAGGACATGGTGGCGGCCGGAAATCACGGCATGTCGACCGGGGAAGGCTTCTACGACTGGCGCGACCGGGATACCGCGGCTTACAAACGCGCCGTGGCGCGCAAGCTGGCCCGCCTGCTGCAATATCTTGAAGACGACGAGCCGTTGCCGTCCTAATCGGCCAGAACGGCTTTTCCCGCCGCCTGCAGCGCCGCGATTTCATCGTCGTCATAACCGAGTTCCGTGAGGATTTCCCGGCTGTGTTCGCCGATCTTCGGCGGCTGCATGCGCAGGCAGAAGTCATGGTTGCCGACCTCGACCGGCAGGCGTGGAATTTTCGTTGCGGGGGCGCCGGGCAGGTCGAGACTCAGCATGCGGCCGTTGGCGTTGAGTTGCGGGTCGTCGGTCAGGTCTTCGGGCTTCGCCACCGGCGCGAAGGGGATTTTGATCTCTTCGCAGATTTGCGACATTTCCGCCCGGGTAAAGCGCTTCATGATATCGGCGACGATGGGCAAGGTCCGGGCCCGTTCGCGGACCCGACCTTCGTTTGTGGCGAGGGTGGGATCTTCCAGCAGGTCCTGCCGGTCGAATCGCTCGCAGAACCAGCGCCAGTGATTGTCGCTCGTGATGCCGATAAAGATCATTTCACCATCGGCAGTCGCGAAGGTTTCGTATATGCCCCAGGCGCCGACCCGGCCCGGCATTGGCGGGGATGGTGCGTGCGTTACCGCGCTGCCGATCATGTGCTGCATCATCAGAAAGGCCGTGGATTCAAAAAGGGCGCTTTTGACAAACTGTCCCTCGCCGGTGCTTTCGCGTTCGCGCAGGGCGGCCTGGATGCCGACGACGGCAAAGGTGCCGCCCATGATGTCGATGACGGAGGAGCCTGCCCGCAAGGGTCTGCCGGGCGGGCCGGTCATATAGGCGAGACCGGCCATGTATTGCACGACTTCGTCCAGCGCGGGACGGTTTTCATAGGGGCCGCTGAGAAAGCCTTTCAGCGAGCAGTAGACGATCCGGGGGTTGATCCGTTTGCAGTCGTCATACCCGACGCCAAGCTTTTCCACGGTTCCCGGCGCATAATTTTCAATGACCACATCGGCGGTTTCGATCAGCCGCAGGGCCACGGCGCGGCCTTCGTCGCTTTTCAGGTCGATGGCGAAGCCGCGCTTGTTGCGGTTGAAGGCGCCGAAGAATCCGGCCGCGAAACCGAGCAGCTTGCGGGTCTTGTCGCCGGCGGGGGCGGGCTCCACCTTGATTACATCCGCACCGAGATCGGCCAGGATCAATCCGGCGCAGGGGCCCATGATGGTCTGGCAGAATTCCACGACCCTGATACCGTTGAGCGGCAGGGGGCGTGCGTCGGGGTTATTCATGCGGGAAGGCTCCATGGATATCTGGTATTGAATGGGTCGAATGATTGGCAAAATAACGCGATCGTGCCAAGACCATCAGATTCGAAAATATTGCAGGCAGAAGACTTGACCTTCCTGTCGATTGAAGGTTCACGCTGGATCATATCGTAACAACCGGGTAGTGGCATGGCTCTTAGGTATATTTTTCTCGCCGTTTTTTTGACCGTTGTGACGGGCGCCATCCTATGGAAGTTTGGCGGGACGAACGATCCGGGCTTTGCCGACGCCAACGATCCCGAACTTGTTGCGCTGGGAAGCAGTATCTATGGCGCGCATTGCGCTGCGTGTCACGGGGCTGACCTGAAAGGCCAGCCGGACTGGCATAAGCGCGGGCCGGATGGGAAATTGCCGGCGCCGCCGCATGATGAAACCGGCCACACCTGGCACCATTCCGACGCGCAGAATTTCAAAGTGACAAAGCTGGGTACCGAAGCGCTGGCGCCGCCGGGCTACAAATCGGACATGAAGGGTTTTGACGATATTCTCAGCGACAGGGAAATCTGGGCGGCGCTCGCCTATATCAAATCCCGGTGGCCAGCGAAAATCCGCGACCGGCACGATTCGATGAATGCGCAAAAGCAATAGCCCGTCATTTGTCAACCCGGCGCATCGGTGACAGGTATTCGTCAAGATTGCCGAAATGGGACCGTATCGACGGGGCCAGACCGGGCGTGTCCGCCGGTAACTGGCGGATAATTTCGTCAATAAACCCGTAGGCGGAATCGGCAAACTTCAATGATTCTGCCTCTGTCCTGTCCCAAGATTCATGGTCCCGGAAATCTGTCGCAGATCTCGACAGCCGGAAAGACCGGGAAAACAGACTTCTGTGCGCCTTGTTCGTTTCGGTCAACATGAAATGGGACAGCGCGGCGCCACGCAAGCGGTTGGGGCTGGGTTCCTGCAGCATGTAGTTGTCCATCGATACTTTGACCGCACATATTTCAGCCGAACATGCCGGTATTACGATTTTTTCAGGATCCGGTACGAGATTCAGGAGAAAATCGTAATTGATCGTGCTGTCAAACCGGCGGCAGGATGCGCGCGGCTTGAAGGCGAGCGTAAAAGGAAAGAATGTCCGGCACACATAGCCTTCATCATTGACCGGCCAGAGAATGGAGGCGGGATAGGCGCTGAAGGATTCCGATGTCGCAATGCAGTTTCGGGTGATGTGCTGGAAGGCGTTCGGCATTTCCCGGCATATCGTCACGTCATCCACGCCAGCGAGAATCTGGTCTTCGGTGAGGTGAAAGCTTTGCTCGGCTAGGCGCAGTACCGGCGGCGCGACGGCTTCGGCGCCATCGTCAAGGAGCGCCTGTGCGCGCGCAAAACTGCCGTCGCTGGCGATAAGGTCGGAAGGGACAATAAACAGGGTGTCACCTTCTCCACGATCCAGCATCGTATCAAACGCATGAAAAGCGAAGAGTCTTTCCAGTTCATGCTTTATGGCGGGACCGTGTAAGGCCGCGATGCATTCGGATATTCGGCGTCCGTCTACGGTGGTATCCTCGAAGGCCGTGATGGACAGGTCGGCATACGCCGTCAGCGGCGCCGTTTGCTTCCGCA
>JAQCHR010000324.1 GCA_027619655.1 Pseudomonadota bacterium | reverse complement strand
GGGCCGCCGCCGAAAAATTGCAGCTTGACCTTCCGCCGGACACCAAAAACCCTGTCGCATTTGCGCCCTAATCCCGCCGACAGTCGATGTCGGATGGCACACAATAGCACGTGCTGGGGGAAACGGGGACTGCCTGCTGGAACCCGATGATGTTGTGCTACCGACTTTCGTCCAATATCCAAATGAAAACAAATGAAACTTCATCCAATCCGGGAACCCTTGCACGGGAGAATGGTCGCCTCACGGCTTTTCCAGGCCCGTTCAGTTACCGCGGCGCAGGCTCGGCAGGCCGATGCCGGTCGCATCGAACCCGCCATCGACCGCCAGCACCTGCCCGTTGATATAACCCGCCCTGTCGCTGCACAGGAACCAGATCGCCTCGGCGATTTCGGTTTCCAGCCCGTAGCGGTTCAGCGGGATGGCGTCGTGATAGCCGGCGCGGATATCCGGGGTGTGCACTTCCTTCGCCATCGCCGTATCGACCGGGCCGGGCGAGATGGCGTTGACGCGGATGCCGATATTGCCCAGTTCCGCCGCCTGCTGCTTCGTCAGATGCATCAACCCGGCCTTGCTGGTGCCATAGGCGACGCGCAGGGTGCTGGCCCGCATGCCGGAAATCGACGCGATGTTGACGACGCTGCCACCGCCATTCGCGACCATCACCGGCGCGCAGGCCTGGGTGCACAGGAACGGGCCGGTCAGGTTCACATCCAGCACGCGGCGCCATTCGTCGGCCGTCGTATCCAAGATCGGCTTGAACACGGCGATCCCCGCGTTGTTGACCAGCACGTCGATGCGGCCCAACGCCAGCGCCACCCGGGCCCCCGCCGCCTGCACCTGCGCCGCATCCGAGACATCCGCTTCGATCGTCATGACGCCCGGCGTATCGGCCAGCGCCACCGCCGTGCGCGCCAGCGTACCGCCGTCGATATCGAGAAGTACCGTCTTCCAGCCCTCGTCGAGGAACTTCCGCGCTGCCGCCAGCCCGATGCCCCGCGCCGCGCCGGTCACGATGGCCACCCTGTCCTGCTGTTGCGTCATGATTTTCCTGTCTTCGCTTTCCGGATGAGACTCGCTTCAAAATTAGCCCGACAGGCCTGTTCAGCAGGCACCGGCCAGGAAGTTCTGGAGAAGCCGGTAGATCGAATTGCCCGGATCACCGTTCCGGATCTGCATGACATCATCCAGCCTGGCCTTGAGGTCTGCAAATGTTGCGGTATTCCTGCTATCCGAATAAGCCATGGCCCAGCCCGGGAAATCGAGATTGTCGTTTTCCGTTACAAACAGTGTTGTCACGTCACGGTGCCGTCTGTCCCCGCGGATTGTCCTGACCAGCGCGTCAATTTTCACTTTTGGCCCTTCCAGGGCCTGAATGAATTTTCCGTCGTCATAGATCAGGATGCCGGTGATCCCGTGTATGAAGTTTCTCAACCGCGACTGCTTGAGCAGGTCTTCCAGGTCAGCATCGGCCAGAGGCCGGACCGCCGTGCTCACATACACCACGTGATAAATAGGATCAGGCATGATCGGTCGGCCAATGCTGTTTCACAACCGCCATCAGGATAACGCCAAAACATCAGCGAAATACATTAAGAAAATACCCTTCCCAGGAATCCTGAATATCCTTAATACGTTCCCGGCCCTGAATTTCAACGCCGCCGGAACCCTTCGCGCCACGCCAGCACCAGCGCGCCAGCGACCACCAGCACCATGCCGCCGATACTGATCCCATCCGGCGCATCGCCGAACAGGGCAAAGTCGTAGATGCCCGCGAACAACAACGTGGCGTAAAAAAACGGGATCGCGTAGCTGGCATCGGTGCGCCGCAGCGCCAGGATGAACATGCTCTGCGCCGTCACCATGGTCGCCCCCAGCACCGCGAGCATGCCCCATTGCGCCGGGCCGGGTGTAACCCAGACGAAAGCGGCGGCCGTCGCCGACATCGCCGCGCCGATCGTGTTGTTGATGAACAGGATCCGCAGCGGATCCTCACGTACGCTCAGTTTCTTGATCAGGATCGCTTCCAGTCCCTGAAACAGCGCCGCGACCAGGGCGATGACGGCGGCGAACTGGAAGGCGTCAGTTCCCGGACGGATGATGATCATGCCGCCGCCCAGCGCCACCGCCGCCGCGGTCCACCGCCACGGACCGACCCGTTCACCCAGCAGCGGGATGGCCAGCAACATGGTGATCATCGGCGACAGGAAGCTGATCGCGGTCGCATCGGCCAGCGGCATCGCGGCCGCCGCGGCGAACATGCAGCTCACGCCGGCCCAGCCGCAGAAGGACCGCCCCACATGCAGCGCCCAGGCCGATCCCCGAATCGCGGGCCGGAACCAGGCGACGAAAGGCAGCAGCGTCGCCAGCGCAAAGCAGAATCGCCCGGCGCTGACCTGCAGCGGGTGCAGCGGCATCCCCTCCACGCCCCGGCCCAGGGTTTTGGCCAGCAGCACGGTCACAGCCAGCAGGGCGGCGCACAAAATCATGAATCCCGCGCCGGCCAGCGCCGTATGATCGAACCCGCCAGGCCCTATTTTCGTTGCTTTATTCCCTGAAATGGATTATATTCCTTTTATTCTCGATGCCGGATCGGGCGGACGGCGCGGGGCCAATGATAATCGCGATCGATGTTAAGCAATGTTACGCAGCCCGCAAAATTTACCGCCTCGCGGGCGCCATTCGCAGATCGGAAAAGCCTGCGCGCCGGGCGCCAGCGATCGGGACAAATGCCAATCAATGCATATCAATGCCAACCGCCACAAAAAGCGCGCCGGGCGCCAGCGTTCCGGACGGATGTCAACATAAGCCAACCGATGCACATCAATGCACACCGCTACAAAAAAACCGCCCCCTCCAGATTGGGAGAGGGCGGCCTTTTGCCCGGCGATTTTCCCCAGGGGATCACATCGCCTTGTTTTCTTTCAGTGTCGATACTTCGGCGGCGGACATGCCAAGCCAGTCACGAAGCACTTCTTCATTGTGTTCGCCCAGCAACGGCGAGGATTTCAGCTTCACGTCGATGCCGGACATCTGCACCGGCCAGGCAGCCATCTTGAACTTGCCGCGCTGCGGGTGGTCGACCCACTGGAAGATGCCCCGCTCCTCGAAGGTCGGATCGGAATAAAGTTCCAGCGTGTCATAGACCGCGCCCGCCGGAACCTTGGCGCTGCCCATCATCTGCATCGCTTCCTGCTTGGTCATGGTAGAAGACCAGTCGGAGAGCAGCTTGTGCACCTCGTCCTTCGCCTTGAAACGTTTGAGCGGCGTGTCGTAGCGTTCATCGCCGATCAGTTCCGGATGGCCGATGACCTCCAGCAGCCGGTGCCAGTGGGAATTGTTGGCCCGGGTCACAAAGACATAGACATAGTCGTTCGGGCCGAACGGCTTGCAGGGGAACAGTCCCATCGGGGCATTGCCACCAGTCACCGTACCGGCGCCGGCGCGGCCCGCGGCCTTGCCCGTCACCGCCATGGTCGAATAGGCGATACGGGCGTATTGGATCATCGCGTCCTGCATCGCAACCTGGATGTGCTGGCCCTTGCCGGTCTGCTGGCGCTGCCACAACGCCCCCAGGATGCTGACCGCCATCAGCATGCCGGTTCCCGTATCGCCCAGTGTCGGGCCGGGTTTCAACGGCATGCCGTCCGGTTCGCCGGTCGTGCTCATGATGCCGCCGGATGCCTGCGCGATCATGTCGAAGCTCAGGAAGTCGCTGTACGGGCTGCTGCCCGCGAAGCCCTTGACCTGCGCATAGATCAGACGCGGGTTGATTTCCTTTACCACGTCATAGCTGAGGCCGAGCTTGTCGATGACACCAGGACCGAAATTTTCGATCATGATGTCGGCTTCCTTGACCATCTTCTTGACCAGGGCGATGCCTTCCTCGCTCTTCAGGTTGACCGTCACGCCGCGTTTGTTGGCGTTCAGCAGCATGAAGTAATACGCGTCGGTCTTCCCGTCCTCGGATGCGGCCAGACGGCCCGGCTCACCCCGGCCCGGCGGCTCTACCTTGACGACATCCGCACCAAGCCAGGCCAAAGCTTCCGTACAGGATGGCCCCGCTTCAAACTGCGTGAAGTCGAGCACACGTATGCCGGATAGCGCCGTGTTTTCGTTCGCCATTGTAAAATATCCTCCTCGCCCCCCGGCAGAATTGCCGGGTCTCAATAAATTCAACGGGACCAAAGATTGGTCCAATCGACAGAGTTTGACAATAACCTAATGAATAAAACTGGAAAACCCCGCTTTTGCGGCTTTTTCGGCAATCGCCGTCCCGGTTTCCGGAAGCGCCATGCTAAACTGCCGGATGAAACCGCCAATTTAAACGGATGCGAACTGCCCCATGAAAAAACAACTACTCATCGTTGCGCACGCCCCTTCGGATAATACGCAGGCGCTGCGCGATGCGGTGGCGCGGGGCGCCGGTGCGGACGGGATCGAAGGCATCGCCGTCACCGTAAAGCCGCCGCTGGAGGCCGGTCCGCAGGATGTGCTGGCAGCGCAGGGCATCATTCTCGGCACCACGGAGAACCTGGGCTATATGAGCGGCGCGCTGAAGGATTTCTTCGACCGGGTCTACTATCCCTGTCTGGAGGAAACCCAGGGCCTGCCCTATGCGCTTTATATCCGGGCGGGCCATGACGGCACCGGCACGCGGCGCGGCGTGGAAACCATCGTCACCGGATTGCGCTGGCGCGCGATCCAGGATCCGCTGATCTGTCAGGGGGAATTTCGCGATTCCTTCGTGGCGGATTGCGAACAGCTTGGAACGCTGATGGCGGCAGGGCTGGAAGCCGGTGTCTTCTGACCCCGCCGCCGGTGTTTCAGCCGCGTTACTGCGCCGGTTCCCAG